>NZ_JBHUGH010000010.1:0-263202 GCF_042681825.1 Halodurantibacterium flavum | reverse complement strand
CAGGCTGAAGGACTGGCGCCGTATCGCCACACGCTATGACAGATGCGCCACGACCTTCCTCTCCGCCGTCGCTCTCGCCGCAACCGTCATCTTCTGGCTTTGAAAATCAATGAGTCTGGAGCCTAGCCACCCCACGGTTCAAGGAGCGCTTCCTTGTTCGGAGATCAATCGAGTCAGGTGGGAAGACGCGTAATTTGGTGTATCCCGAGTCCCGGCTACGCGGCGTGCATGAACGACTGAAGTACCAACTCGCAAAGATCTATCAACCAAGCTACCTCATGAGCCCGCGTGTCGGTAAAGCGCAGCGCGACAACGCCGAAGCGCATATGAACGCTGCGGAATATCTGACTCTAGACATCAAGCAATTCTATCCTTCAACGACGCGTGGTATGATCCGGAACGCTCTGGTCGGGCAATTCGGAATGGCCGCCGACGTTGCGGGATTGATCGCCCACCTGGCCACGGCAGACGACAGAGCGTGCTTCGGCTCCCCGCTGACGCCAGTCTTGGCGTCTATTGTACACCGGCCAATGTTTGATGCGATTGCGAACCTGTGTTCAGAATATGACCTCAGCTACACCGTGTGGGTCGATGACTTAACGATCTCCGGCGATTGCATTCCCGGGGAGTTTCGCGCCAAGATTCGGGCCATCGTTTCGAAGAGCGGATTGCGGTCGCACAAACTTCGAATGCGAACAGGGAACCGTGTCGTGTTTATCACTGGCGTTGGGGTGGTTGGCTCAGAGCTTGTAGTTCCCCGCCGCCTAGAGTTACGAAGCAAGGAACTCTGGGACGAATTTAAGGCTGCTGAATCATTCGACGCGCTGGACATGGCGGCGATTCGTTTACTCGCGCATCTCGGTGGAATTCGACATGTTGTGGGCAAGGCATCCCAAAGGGGACGGAAGCTTGCCGATGAAATGAACTCTGTTCGGCAGAAACGCGAGAAAGCACTTCGTGCGAATGTAGCACGCTTGACGGTGGACGTGTCTGGTCTGCGATACTTTACGGACGAAGAGAAAGAAGAACGTATGGAAGAGATCGCCGCTATCCCCTTCTAGTGCTGATCGCCCAATAGAAGATTCCCGCGCGTGGGTGAATGTGCCGTTGTCGGGGCATAAGACGTCACGGCATCTGCCTTCTTGTCGGCCCGCCGACTGCGCGCCATGCTGCTCCGCCAAGCTTGGTACGCGGCACGCTACAGCACCGCATGACCGGTTCGAACCCAGGTTGCTCATTCGATAGTATTCAGCCAGAGGTCTTCTTCCTTAAAGCTCGCGTGCAAAAATCGAGAAATTTGCACGGGCGCGTATCGAGGACTGACCGCATTACGCATGCGAAAGTTGTAAGGGTTTTCGTCGCGCTACATTTAGATATCTCTGCTTTCGACAGATCAACATGAGGCATTGTCACTATGGCTGGGAGCAAGAAGGATGGCGGCAAGATCGCCGAAAACCCAAGTGCTGCAAATCTGGCTGCCATGCTACCCCTTGTGGATGTCATGGCAGCAGGGCCAGACTTCTTGAAATTGCTCGGTTTATCCCCTGAAATCATTAGCGAACTTCAGAAATCAGCGCTGGAACTACAGGATCACGCCAACATTCTAACTCTGCCGGATGAGTTCAACGCACAGTTCGCCAACCAGGGCTGGATCGCGACCGGAGCACTGTCGCCAGAAGTAATGCGAAACGCGCTCGCCCATTCACGGGAGGGTAACAGCGAAGCTGCTGAAGCCGAAATACTATCGTGGTTCACCGAGGACAGAATTCGGCTCTTTGCAATCACGCGTGGCAAACGTTTCAACAAAGCGCAAGCGCGCTATCACCAGATGGTCGAAGCGCTGAGCCTCTACAAAGAAGAACGGTACATCTCAGCGGTGCCGCTGATCCTGATCGTCTGTGATGGTCTGGCGTCCGACGTTCTTGGCGGCAGTCCGTTTGAGAAGGATGCTGATCTGTCGTGCTTCGATTCAATCACCGGGCACCCTACTTCGCTTCCGAAGCTGATCAAGCTCGTGACCAAGGGGGTGCGCAAGTCGTCTGACGATGTGCTCTCGCTGCCCATGCGGCATGGAATTCTGCACGGCAGGTCGGTCAATTACGCCTCGAAAGCGGTTTGCTGCAAAGCTTGGCTACTACTCATCGCTTTGGTCGATTGGGCTTGCGACAAGGTCGATGAAGAGGCGCGGCGGAACCGTCACGAGACTGAACAGGAGCAAACACTGGTAGGCTCGCTCTCGAAGCTCCGCAAGACGCAGGAGGATAAGCGGAAGCTCAATGCTTGGGTGCCTGTCGTTCTGACTGCCCCGTTCGATCAGCCATTCGAGCCAGGATCACCAGGCGAAGCGTTCCAGCGGTTCTTTTCGGGTTGGAAAGCCAAGAACTACGGCATGATGGCCGCGCACGCGGTCAATCTGGCGGACAAGTCACCGCGCGCGCTGGCAGGCGAACTGCGTCGGGATTGCGAGTTTATCGAGCTTCTGGATTTCGATTTGGTCAAAGTTGTTCAAGCTAACCAAGCACGCGCAGACGTGACCTTGGACGTGCGCGGCAAAACGCTCAAGGGGCCGGTCGAAGGCCGGATCAATGCGACGGCCGTCTGCTACCTGCCGAACGGCGACCCGGCTATGCCGACCGATGACGGCGGCACTTGGTGCGTCCAGCAGAACTGCATCTACAAGGTCATGCACCTCGATATACCGTCAGAGGAATAGATGCGTTGATTTGCATGTGACTTATGCACGCCATAAGCCCTTGATGCTAAGGGCGTCGATCGGGGGTGAAAAAATCACGCAGTTTGAGCAAGCGCACGAAGGCTGTCCTTCGCTGCGTGTCCGCTCTGCCGGCCTCGGGTCGTTGGACACGCGGCGGCGGGGATGAGCGGCCGCTTCGGTGACGCTGCGCTGCCGCACTGGCAGTCGCTTCGAATGGCCGGATTGGGCCGATCGCGAAGCGCTTGCTCTTAACTCATGTGGTCTTCTACCCGCCCCCGAAAATACCGCTCCATCCCGACCGCCAGGGCAAAGGCCGGTGCACCCAGCACCAGCACAGCCGCAGACACTGCCGCCACGACCGCCATCGCCCCGGCAGCAGCCCCAAGCACCATCACCACCGCCCAGCTCGCCAGATAGGCCACCCCGCACAGCCCCACCACGCGGATCACCGGATGGGTATAGCGCGCCAGATCCCGCTGCATCCGCTCCAACGTCGCCAGCTGGTGCCGTTGCCACGCGTCGCTCTTTTCGATTTCCATCATCATTCTCTCAACAATTCGATCCAGGTGTGGACGTCGTCCATCGGGATTTCCTTCCCCTCCAGGAACGACCGGTACCAGCGCGCCACGATCGCCCCGCGCTTCTCGCTTTTCAGGCGGATGCCGGTCACGCTCAAATGACGGTCGAGCGCCGTCTCGAACCCTTCCAGCGCGGCAAGGTCATGGCCTGGGCGCACAGCTTCGACCCCCAGCAGGATCCAGTTCAGGTCCACGCCGAACTGGCGGTGCATGTCGACCAGCGCCTCGACCGGCATCGAGCGTTTGCCGGTCTCGTAGCTCTGATAGGCGCGCTGCGACATGCCAAGCTCCGCAGCCATGCGGGCCTGCGACAGGCCAAGCTCGTTGCGCGCGATCGCCATGCGCGCGCCGAGGCCGCCGAGGTAGGTATCCGAACGATTCACCATTCTTGACATCAATCAGCTTGTAATGACTCATAAAAGCAGATAAATGCACGTTTGTGCGTTAACGTCTGCGCTCCACCATCGAACCACGGCGCGGCACCGCATTCAATGCGTTTTCGTCCATTTGCAAGAAAGGAGAGAGGTTTGTCACAGGAAAAGCTGCTGTCGCCCAAGGAACTTGGCGCCCTTGTGGGGCTCAGCACGGCGCAGATTCGTGCCTTGATGAACGACGGGCGGCTCGAGTTCGTCGAGATCACGCCCAAGACCCGCCTGCTGACCATGACCGGCTGGGAGCGGTTCCAGAAGCGCGCGACCAAGCTGCGCGGGGACGAGAGTGAGAGGGATGGTTCGGTGTCGAGTGTGAATTGATCAGGGGGAGAGCCGATGGGCACGACCAATCTCAACATCAGCGTGATCGACAAGCGCATGCTGAAACAATCCGAGGCCGCCAGCTACACCGGCCTTGCCATCAAACATTTCAAGGCAAGTTGCCCGGTGCGGCCTGTCGAGCTGGCGCGGGGCACCCTGCTGTGGGACCGGCGCGACATCGACCGCTGGATCGACACGATGAAGGCCGACCACATCGAGATGACGCGCGACGACATCCTGGACCGGCTGTGATGACCCATGTGCGCGTCAAGGGGTTCAAGATATTCAAGGATCGTCACGGCCGGATGCGCTGCTACCACCGCGCGACAGGCCACAAGATCGACCTGAGCGAGGCCCCGCTGGGGTCGGCCGAATTCCTCGCGCAATGCGAGACGATCCGCGCCATCGCAGTGGCACAGAAAGAGAAAGGCCCTCGCGCGGGCACCCTTGGCGGGCTGATAAAGGGCTATTTCGAGACCGGGCATTTCGCCAATCTGGCCGAGGCTACGCGCCGCGACTACCGCAAATGCGCGGATTTCCTTGCCCCCATCCGCGACACGCCGGTCCATGTGATCGACACGCCGCTGATAGCCGGTATCCACGACAAGGCCGCGAAAAAGATTGGCTGGCGGCGGGCCAACATGGTACGCACCCTGCTGAGCGAGGTGTTCCGCCATTCCATCCCGCAGGGCCTGATCGCCGCGAACTACGCCAAGGACGTGATCCCCAAGCGCCGCCCCCGCGACCGCGCCTATGCCAACCGGCCATGGACGATCCAGGAGCGCGACATCGTCCTGTCCCGCGCCAAGCCGCATGTGCGGGTGGCGCTGGCGCTGATGATGAACACTGGCCTTGATCCCTCGGACGCGCTGAAGCTGCGCAAGAACCAGATCGACGGTGACACGATCTGGGGCGTGCGTGGCAAGACAGGCGAGGAGGTGGCGATTCCCGTCAGCCCGACCCTGCAGGCGGCCCTCGACAGCATCCCCGCGCATGAGGCGGCTACCGTGCTGGCCAGTTCACAGGGCGCGGCCTGGACCTACAACGGCTTTTCGACCGTCTGGCACCGCTTCAAGGCGGGGCTGGAGGAGGAAGGGCTGATCGCCCCGGGCCTCACTCTGAAGGGCCTGCGCCATACCGTGGCGACGACGCTGCGCGAGGCGGGACTCGATGAGCGGCGCATCGCGGACCTGTTGGGGCAGAAAACGCCGTCCATGGCCCGGCACTATTCGCGGTCGGCGAACCTTGCCGACAAGAACCGCGAGACGATGGCGACGCTGGAAAAAGAGAACGCAAGACGCGCGAAGATTGTCAAACCTGTCGCCGAAAAGCGTCAAACCCGACCCTGACAAGGACCAGACATGACCACAAAACCCAACCATTTCAGCTTGTTAAGTGGTGCCCGGGGGCGGAATCGAACCACCGACACGAGGATTTTCAATCCACTGCTCTACCCCTGAGCTACCCGGGCACGGGAGAGCGTCGCCGCTCTGGGTTGGGGTGTATTAGTCGGGGCGGCAGGGGCTGTCCAGAGGGTCAGGCGAAAAATTTCGCCGATCAGAGAACCTCGCGATCCTCCTGCAATTCCCGGCAAGCCGCTGAAATAGTCCCGCCTCGACGACGGTTGGAACACGGGATCATCCTTCGCACGACCACGGGGGGATGATGAAGCGGCGCGGACGCGGCGCGCGGGCCGCAGTGCAGCCACGTTGATCTGCAAGAAACGGTTCTGCGGCGGCGGACTGTCGAAGGACTGCGTCACGGCGCGCCCGGCCCAATTGCGGCACGCGGCGCGAATCGGACGCGTGCTGCAACAACCGCATCTCCTACATGGACAAGGCTGCGGTGCTGAGCGGCCCCATGCAGCACCCTCAAGGCCCCGCATCTGTTGAGGGAGTTCGCCGTAGCCCATCAGCAAGAGCGCCAACGTGCGGCGGCGGGCAAGCGGTGGCAGCACATCGTTCGGAAGAACAAGCTTGCGCAGATCAGAAGGCGCCTCGACCGAGCTTGGAAGATGACCTGGCCGGACGCCTGCCGACCGATGTGATCGGCGCACAGATGCTTAAACTGTCTGCGCGGCAAAAATAAAGTGAGGCAAGTCGGCATTCGTGCCCGGAGGCCCGCAAGGTCTGGGCCTGCATCCCGCCGCACTGCGCCGGTACGAGGCCGCCACACCGAGAGCCATGGCGGCGATCTGGAGGGTGTGCACGCGGCAGGGATATCCCCGGACAGCGAAGATGCAGTCGAACGGATCAGGCACCTGATCCCGAAGCTTCTGGCCACACCAGAGGAGACGGGTTTCAAGATAATGCCGGAGGACGGTTTGTCGGAGCTTTTGGAAGCCGCGAACCTCTCTCCCGATATGGGCCTCAGGAGAGCGGCGGTAACGTGGTAGCGGAGGAGGGACTTGAACCCCCGACACGCGGATTATGATTCCGCTGCTCTAACCAACTGAGCTACTCCGCCACTGGGTGCGCGCTAGGTAAAAGAGGGGCCGGGCCGCGTCAAGCGGAAAAACCGTCCCCCGACCGGCAAATCCATCCGCCTAATCGGCCACACGCAGCACATGGGCGGGCCGGGCCGCAAGCGGCCTGAGAGCAAAGACCAGACCGGCGAGCAGAGTCGCCAGAACCCCGCCCAGAACGATGGCTGTGGCCGATATCGGCTCGATCCGGAAGGGCGCCTCCATCACGAAACGCATCACCGCCCAGGCGGCGAGCGCCCCCGCCGCCACCGCGACCAGACCGGCAGCTCCGCCCATAAGCGCAGAGCGAAGCGCAAAGCTGCCAAGGATGCGCCCGCGCGTGGCCCCAAGGGTCTTGAGCACCGCCGCCTCGAATATCCGTCCCCTCTCACCCGCCGCCGCAGCCCCGATCAGGACGATGAACCCGGTCAGAAGCGTTGCCGAAGCCGCATAGGCGGTCGCCGTGGCGATCCCCCCCAGTGCCCCCGCAACCTGATCGATGGCGTCCCTGACCCGGATGCCGGTAATGTTCGGATAGGCCCCGGCCAGGTCGCGCAGGATCGCGGCCTCGGCCATCTCATCGGCATAGACCGTCGCGATATGGGTGTGCGGCGCCCCGGCCAGAGCGCCCGGATTCATCGACATGACGAAGCCGATGCCGCCGGCCGAAAAATCGACCTCGCGGAAGCTCGTGATGGTCGCGGTGATGTCGCGGCCAAGAATGTTCACCGTGATCTCATCCCCCAGGCTCAGGCCCATCTCGGCGCCTTCCTCGGCGGCAAAGCTGATCACCGGCGGGCCGTCGTAATACTCGGGCCACCAGCTGCCCTCGGTCACGACGGTTTCCGCCGTGGGGGCATCGGAATAGGTCACGCCGCGATCACCGCGCAGAATCCAGTGATCGCCCGCAACCTCCCGCGCCGGCCGGCCGTTGATCTGGGTCAGGATGCCCCGCAGCATGGGCGCCGTGTCGACGCGGCTGACCGCCGGATCCTGATCCAGCCGCTGCAGGAAGCCCTCCAGTTGGTCGTTCTGGATATCGACGAAGAAATAGGCAGGCGCGCGGTCAGGCAGGTCACCCTGAATGGCCTGACGCAGGTTCCATTCGATCTGCCCCACCGCCGCCAGCACGGCAAGCCCCAGTCCGAGCGAAAGGATGACCGATGTCGCCTCGGACCGGGGGCCGCCCACGGCCCCAAGCGCCAGACGCCAGGCGGGCCAGCCGCGCACCGCACGCGACCGCGCCCCGCGCCGGGCCAGCCGGCTGATCGCCATCGCCGCGAGCCAAAGGATGACCAGCGCCCCCATCACCCCCCCGGCAGCGCCGAGTGCAAGCTGTGGCACGCCGGAAAACCAGACCGCCGATCCGACAAGCAACGCAAGCAGCAGGGCGCTGAGCGCGATCCACACTGCTCCGGGCCGGATGCCGCCCATCGCCTCGGTCCCGCGAAACAGCGCCGCCGCCCGGACCTTGCGCGTCCGCGCCAAGGGCCAGAGCGTGAAAAGCGCCGCCGTGAGAAAGCCGTAAAGCGCGGCCTCGATCAGCGGCGCGGGATAAAGCGCAAAGTTCGCCGGGATGGGCAGGCGCGCCTCGATCACCGGAGCAAGGGCCAACGGGACCCCCGCGCCCAAGATCAGGCCCAAAAGGACGCCAAGCGCGGTCAAGACCCCGATCTGCGCCGCATAGATGCCAAAGATCATGCCGCCCGTCGCGCCCAGCGTCTTGAGCGTGCCGATCACCGGCGTCTTGCCATCCAGGTAGGCGCGCACCGCGGCCGACACGCCCACGCCGCCCACGGCAAGCCCGGCAAGGCCCAGCAGGACCAGAAAGGCGCCGATCCGTTCCACGAACCGCTGGATGCCGGGGGCCCCGTTGCGCCTGTCCTGCCAGCGCAGGCCGCTGTCACGAAACTGGGCCAGTGCCTCGGCCCGCAGCGCCGCAAGGTTCGCATCCTCGGCCAACCGCAGGCGATAGCGGGTATCATAGAGCGTCCCCGGCCCCAGAAGCCGCGAATTGGCCAGCGCCTCGGTGGCAACGATGGTGCGCGGGCCGAGTCCGAAACCGCCCGAGCTGCTGTCGGGCTCGGACACCAGAATGGCGCTCAGCCGGAAGTCCTGCACGCCAAGGCGAAAGACGTCACCGGGCGCAATCCCCAGACGGTCGGCAAGCAGGCTGTCCATTATGCCGCCGGGAAGATCGTCGCCCGCCAGCGCCGCGCCGATCTCCATCGGCGGGTCCAGCACGACGGAGCCGAGCAGCGGATAGGCATCGTCCACCGCCTTGACCTGCGTGAGCGCCCGGTCCGCCCCCGTCCCCTCGCCCACCGTGGCGAGCGAGCGGAAATCGACGATTTCCGAGACCTCTTGCGCGTTCGCCTCCATCCAGGCGCGCTCCTCGGGTGCGGCAAAGCGATAGGTAAAGCTCAGCGCGGCATCGCCCCCCAGAAGGACCGCACCCTGATCGCGCAACCCCGCCTCGAGCCCCGCGCGGATCGTGCCGACGGCGGCGATGGCCGCGACGCCCAGCGTCAGGCAGGCCAGAAAGACACGAAACCCTCGCAACCCGCCCCGCAATTCCCGGCGGGCGATGCGCAGCGCCGCGCTCATTCCGCGGCCCCGCGCAGATGTCGTTCCTCTCCCTCGATGCGGCCGTCACGCAGGCGGACCACCCGGTCGCAGCGCGCCGCGAGTTCCGGCGCGTGGGTGACAAGGATCAGCGTCGCCCCGTGCCGGTCGCGCAAGCCAAAGAGAAGGTCCATGATCGCCTGCCCGGTCGATCCGTCCAGATTGCCGGTCGGCTCATCCGCCAGAAGGATCGCCGGGCGCGGTGCCGCCGCCCGGGCCAGCGCCACGCGTTGCTGTTCCCCGCCCGACATCTGCGTCGGGTAATGATCCAGCCGGTCGCCGAGGCCCACGGCGCGCAATTCCGCCTCGGCCCGGTCAAAGGCATCGGTGACACCGGCGAGTTCGAGCGGGGTCGCGACATTTTCAAGCGCCGTCATCGTCGGGATAAGGTGGAAGGATTGGAAAACCACCCCCATATTCCCCCTGCGAAAGCGGGCAAGCGCGTCTTCGTTCATGGCCGTCAGGTCATGGCCCAGCGCATGGACCCCGCCTGCAGTGGCGCGTTCCAGCCCGCCCATGAGCATGAGGAGAGACGACTTGCCCGACCCGGACGGACCGATCATCCCCAGCGTCTCTCCGCGCGCGACGTCGAGCGTGATGCCGCGCAGGATTTCCACCGGCCCCGCATTGCCCTGCAGCGTGAGCCGCACGTCACGAAGCATCAGAATAGGATCGTCCATGAAGCCCGCTCGCCTTTTCGCCACCCTGTCTGCCAAGGGATATGGGACGTACCGCCCCCTGCGCAACCGCTGCGTTGCAGCACTGATTGCCGCATCCGCATTTTTCCTTCCCGCAATGGCCGCGGCGGAAACGCGGCTTCTGGCGCTGGGGGACAGTCTGACCCAAGGATATGGCCTGCCGGCGGATCAGGGGTTCGTCCCGCGGCTGCAGGCCTGGCTGCGCGATCAGGGGCGGGATGTGCGCGTGATCAACGCCGGCGTTTCCGGCGATACCACCGCAGGGGGCCGCGCGCGGGTGGAATGGGCGCTGGCCGATGAACCCGACGCGATGATCGTGGCGCTTGGGGGCAATGACCTCTTGCGCGGGATCGACCCGGCCAGCAGCCGCGAAAACCTTTCCGCCATTCTGGATGCGGCGGCGTCACGCGACCTGCCGGTCCTTCTGGTCGGTCTGGTGGCGCCCGGTAACTATGGCCCCGAGTTTCAGCAGGCGTTCGAGGCGATGTATCCCGATCTCGCCGCCGAATACGAGGTCATGCATTATCCCAACATGCTGCAGCCGATGATGGAAAAGGCCGATGCGGGTGAAAGCTTTGTCGATCTCATGCAGGACGACCATATCCATCCGAGCGCGCGCGGCATCGATCTGATCGTCGAGGCGATGGGGCCGACGGTGCTCGAACTTCTGGATCGGGCCGAAGAAGGTTAGGCCCCGCCTTCGCGCCAGTCGAAAAATCCGGAAGGCGCGCGGTCCAGAAGATTGCGCGCCAGATCCCGGCCTGCGGCCGCACCCTGACCGACAGGCACCCGCACCTCATCGAACAGAGCCTCGGACCCATCGGGCCGCAATATTTCCCCCCGCAGCCAGAGCCTGTCATCCTCCAGCACCGCAAGACCGGCGATCGGCGTTTCGCATGACCCGTCAAGCTCGGCGAGAAATGCCCGCTCTGCAGCAAGGCGCAACCCCGTCGGATGGTCGTGGATGGCCGCCAGAAGCGCGGCAGCGCCGGCATCATCCTCGCGCCGCTCGATCCCGATCGCGCCCTGGGCGACGGCGGGCAGCATGAGTTCCGTCTCGATCGGACGGGCGGGGACATCGGACATCGCCAGACGGTTCAGCCCGGCGGTGGCAAGAAAGGTGGCGACGGCCACGCCCTCTTCCAGCTTGCGCATCCGGGTCTGGACGTTGCCCCGGAACTCCACCACCTGCAGATCCGGCCGGCGGTTCAACAGCTGGGCGCGGCGACGCAGGCTCGACGTGCCCACGACAGAACCCTCTGGCAGGTCAGCGACGCCGCCATGCCGGAAGGACACGAACGCGTCGCGCACATCCTCACGCGGCAGGTAACAGTCCAGCGCCAGCCCGGCGGGTTGCGCCACCGGCATATCCTTCATCGAATGAACGGCAATGTCGATGCCGCCGGACAAGAGCGCCTCCTCGATCTCTTTGGTAAAGAGACCCTTGCCGCCGATCTCTTTGAGCGGGCGGTCGATGACCCGGTCGCCCGTGGTGCGGATCACGACGATCTCAAAGGCTGCATCCGGCAGGCCATGGGCCGCCATCAGCCGGTCGCGCGTTTCATGGGCCTGCGCCAGCGCCAGCGGCGAGCCGCGTGTACCGATGCGAAGCGGGTGGTCGGGGGAAGGAAGCACCTGGGTCATGGCGACTTCCTACCCGCGACACATCGGCCTGACAACTGGCCGCGCCTTGACAACGCCCCACCGAACCCCGAAGCCCGTAGGCAAAGAGGAGCCGACATGTCAGCCACACCTTTGCCGGAAAAATCCATCCTGCGCGCCCTTCGCGGAGAGAAACAGGCCATCCCCCCGGTCTGGATGATGCGGCAGGCGGGGCGCTACCTGCCGGAGTACCGCGCGACCCGCGCCAGGGCCGGCGACTTTCTGTCGCTGTGCTACACGCCCGACCTGGCGGCCGAGGTCACCTTGCAGCCGATCCGACGCTACGGGTTCGATGCGGCGATTCTCTTTGCCGACATCCTTTTGCTACCGCAGGCGCTCGGGGCCGATCTGTGGTTCGTGACCGGCGAGGGGCCTCGTCTGTCGACGGTCACGTCATCGGCAGACCTGACCCGCCTGCGCCCGGTGGCTGAGGTGCATGAAACGCTCTCTCCCATCTATGAAACGATCCGCATCCTGCGGCGCGAACTGCCCGCGCCCGTGACGTTGATCGGATTTGCCGGGGCACCCTGGACGGTGGCGACCTACATGATCGCGGGACGGGGCACCCCGGATCAGGCACCGGCGCACCGGCTGATGCAGGAAGACCGCGAAACGTTCCGGCGGCTGATCGACCTCATCACAGAAGGGACCATCGAATACCTCTCGGCGCAGATCGAGGCGGGGGCCGAGGTCATCAAGCTCTTTGACAGTTGGGCCGGATCGTTGCACGGCGAGGATTTCGGCCGCTATGCGCTTGAACCTGCCCGCCGCATCATTGCGGCCCTGCGTGAACGCCACCCCGGCATCCCCGTCATCGCCTTCCCGCGTGAGGCGGGCGACAATTATATCGGTTTCGCCCGGGCGACCGGCGCCGATTGCGTCGCGCTCGACAATTCCGTCGCGCCGGAATGGGCGGCGGAACATGTGCAGCGGGACGGATGCGTTCAGGGCAATCTCGCCTCGTCGCATCTGGTCACCGGCGGTCCTGCGCTGATCGAGGAAACGCGCCACATCGTGCGCACATTCGCCGGCGGGCCGCATATCTTCAACCTCGGGCACGGGATCACCCCGGACGCCGATCCTGACAACGTGCAGCGCATGATCGACGCGATCCGCGATCCGGGACGGGTCTGACCGGCCTCAGACCCACTTGGCCAGCGGCGGCAGGCTCATCAGAACGGCATTCGCGTCATGCCCGGTCGCGAGGCCGAATTTCGTGCCGCGGTCGTAGACGAGGTTGTATTCGGCATAAAGCCCGCGATGGATCAGCTGGACCTCCCGGTCGGCATCGGTCCACGGCTGGTCGCGTCGCCGTTCCACCACGCCCAGAAAGGCGGGCAGAAAGGCGCGGCCCACATCCTGCGTGAAGGCAAAATCGGCCTCCCAGTCGCCGGTGTTCAGATCGTCATAGAAAATCCCGCCGACGCCCCGCGCACGGCCCCGATGCGGGATAAAGAAATATTCATCCGCCCAGGCCTTGAAGCGCGGGTAATAGTCCGGGTCATGCGACGCGCAGTGATCGCGCAGCACGTCATGAAAATGCGCCGTGTCCTCGGCATATTCGATGCAGGGGTTGAGATCCGATCCACCCCCGAACCACCAGGCATTGGGGGTCCAGAACATGCGGGTGTTCATATGCACTGCGGGCACATGCGGGTTCTGCATATGTGCGACCAGAGAGATACCCGAGGCCCAGAAACGCGGGTCCTGTTCGATGCCCGGCACACCGCGCGCGGCCATGGCCTTTTGCGCGGCCTCGCCCAGATGTCCGTGAACCTCCGAGACGTTGACACCGACCTTTTCGAACACGCGCCCGCCGCGCATGACGCTCATGAGGCCACCGCCCGCATCCGACCCGTCGTCCGAGGCCCGGCGCGTTTCGCGCAGTTCAAAGCGTCCCGCGGGGGCGTCGCCGTAGTGCCGGTCTTCCAGCGCTTCGAAGGCTGTCACGATCTCATCCCGCAGGCTCCGGAACCAGGTCGCGGCCCGGGCCTTCTCGGCTTCAAACATCCCGGCATCCTCCTTCTGACATGCTGACGCTCTGCAAGGCGTGAATTGGCTTTGCCCTGCTTTGGCCCTATGTTGTGCGCTCCGCAAGACCTTCGGAGTATCCATGCGCCTGCCCCTGACCATTTGTCTCATCGCGCCGCTGGCGCTCGCGGCCTGCTCGAACGCACGAGAACGCTGCATCAATGCGGCGACCGAGGAACTGAGGGTGATCAACGCCCTGGTCGCAGAGACCGAGGTCAACCTTGATCGCGGGTATACGCTGATCCGTGAACCAGGGGTGCGGACGGGAATGCATTTCTGCCTTTCGCCCACCAACCCGTTCACATTCTGCAGCACCACGCAGCCGACCGTCACCGACCGTCCCACCGCGATCGACATCCGGGCCGAGGAACGCAAGCTGGCGCAGTTGCGGGCAAAGCAATCGGAACTGACGGTGCGCGCCGCAAGCAGCATCGCCGCCTGCGATCAGCAGCACGGGCGGCGATGAGCGGTCTGCCGGCAGCGCCGCCTAATGCGCGGCGCAGCCCACCGGATCAAGCAGCGTCCGTCCGCCATCGACTGTCAGGATCTGGCCGGTCATGAACCGCGCCCCTTCCGATGCGAGGAACTGGACCGCTTCGGCCACCTCGTCCGGCGAGGCGATGCGCCCCATCGGGGTGCCTTCTGCGATGGCGCTGCGATAGCCTTCGTTCGTGCGCAAGGCTTCCTTGAGGCTCGCGCTCATGACGCTGCCAAAGGCCACGGCGTTCACGCGGATGCGATGCGGCGCAAGGGCCACCGCCATGGATCGGGTCATCTGGTCCAGTGCCGCCGCGCTCACGGAATAGGCCAGCAGCTCGGGCCGGGTCCGGTTTGCCGCGATCGACGACAGGTTGATGATCGAGCCAAGGCTCGTCTCCTCGTCCGCGCCCTTGCCCTGGGCGATCATCCGTTTTGCCACCGCCTGGCTCAGGCGCAGGCCGGTCAGCAGGTTCTGCTGCAACAGGGTCTCTACCCCGTCGTCATCTACGCTGAACGGGTCGGAATGGAGCATCTGGCGGCTCGCATTCACCAGGATGTCGACCCTGTCGAAGGCGTCGATGGTCGCCGAAACAAGGTTGGCGACCGTCAGCTTCTGACGCAGGTCGCCCGCGAAATAGCGCACGGCGCCTTCCTGTCGGGCCTCTTCACCGACTTCATCGGCCAGTCGTTCTTCGTCGATATCGGCGAACATGACATTCGCCCCCGCATCGACCAGGTGGCGGGCGATGGCAAGGCCGATGCCGTTGGCCGCACCGGTCACGATGGCGGATTTGCCAGAAATGGAGAAGGACATGGGATAACCTCTGTTCGGGCGCGATGGCGCCGTCAAGCCCGCCGGGGGCGGGAACCCTTTGGTGTGGCCGCCGGACGGGCGGCTCGGTAAATCTTGAAGGCGGGGGTCCCTGCAAGCTCCTCCACCTCGCGGAATCGCGCCTTCAGATGCTCTTCATACGGCAAATGCCGGTTTGCAACCAGCCATAGCGTCCCCGCAGTCGTCAGCATCCGCGCCGCAGCCGCTATGAAGTCGGCGCCGATCTTCGGGTCGGCGGCGCGGGCCGTGTGAAAGGGCGGGTTCATGATCACCGCGTCGAAACCCCCGTCCGGCACATGGGCCCGCGCGTCGGCCCAATGGAACCGCGCCCGTGGGTCCGCGACATTCTTCCGGGCACAGTCGAGCGCGACCAGATCGGCCTCGACCAGATGCAGTTCCTCCACCCCGTCGCGCGCCAGCGCGGCGAGCGACAGATAGCCCCAGCCGGCCCCCAGATCGGCGACGCGCGCCGGCAGCCGGTCGGGCAGGGTCGCCGCCAGAAGGGCCGAAGCCGGATCGACCCCATCCGCCGAGAACACGCCGGGCATCGTGGTGAAACCGCCCGCCAGCAGGACCGGCTGCGCCACCCAGTCGGCAAAGAACGGCCCCGAGGGCAGAACCGCGATCTTGCCATGGGCCTTGGAAATCGGCTGCGGAAACTCGACCCTCTCGCGCAGGGCCCGCACCATGGCATCCACGCCATCGGTCTTTTGCCCGTCGACCACAAGCGGCGCGCCCGGGGGCAGATGGGCCGCAGCCTCGGCGATCAGGCCCTTGGCGGCCGCGCGCGCACGGGGCAGGCAGACGATGGCGGCCGTGTAATCCCCCTCTGGCGCCGTTGCCACCTGCCAACCGGCCTGCAGCAGCGCGTCGTGATCGGGGCGGAACCGCTGGATCACCTGAACCCGGCCCCTCGGCAGATCTGCCAGGTCGCGGGCCGAGGTCGCGCCAAAGACCGCGACACGGCCCGATGCGGGCAAAGCCAGCAGACCGCTTTGCAGCGCCAGCGTCAGGCGATCGGACAGCATGAGCCGCCTATTCCTTTTCCATCGTGCATTGAAGGGGGTGCTGGTGGCGCCGTGCGAAATCCATCACCTGGGCCACCTTGGTTTCGGCCACCTCGAACGAGAATACGCCAACGACCGCCAACCCCTTTTTGTGAACGGTCAGCATGATCTCGAAGGCCTGCGCATGGGTCATGCCGAAAAACCGTTCCAGCACATGAACCACGAATTCCATCGGCGTGTAATCGTCGTTGAGCAGCAGCACCTTGTACATCGGCGGGCGCTGCGTCTTGGGACGCGTCTTGGTGATGATCGACTCATCGCCGTCACGCTGGTCCTTGTCGTCGGACATCATGCGGGGCACAAGTGTCAAGAGCATCTCCGGGGCATTCAGGGTTCTATCGGGCAGGGGTCTATCGGGGGACCGTTACGCGCTGCGCAATATAGTGGTTCTGGCGGCCAAGAAAAGCCCCGCCGGCCCACAGGGGGCCGCTGCGGAAAATCCGCTGGAACATTTGGCTCGCGCGGGGCCCGCGCCATCGACAACCCCGAATGAAGACGATGCCCGCAACATGTTTCCGCTCCGGATGAGTACCTTCCTCCAGCCCCTTGCGGTAGAAGAAGCCCGCGCCGCAAGATATTGAGAGACTGCAGAATTCCGCCTGAATCCTTTGGATTACGTGCTTTTCGGCCTGCATCTGCTGTGTTAGCCTTCACTCATAAAAGCAAAAGAAGCCCGACTTACGGGCACTGGCAGGAAAAGGACAGTGGCGTGAAACAGTCCGTGGGGCAGGTTGTCCGCACTTTCGTCGCGATGTCATTGGTTTGCGTTCTCGCTGCGCTCCCGGGCGCGGCCCTTGCGGCACCCTATGCCGCGATGGTGATGGACGCACGCTCGGGCGAGGTTCTGCATGCGCAGAACGCCGATACCCGGCTTCACCCGGCTTCGCTGACCAAGATGATGACGCTTTACATCGCCTTCGAGGCGATCCGGAACGGCGAGATCACCCTTGATACGCAGGTGCGCATCTCGCAGAAGGCGGCGAATGAGCCGCCATCGAAACTCGGGCTCCGGGCGGGGCAGACGATCGCCCTGCGCTATCTGATCCGCGCCGCGGCGATCCGGTCCGCGAACGATGCCGCCACCGCGATAGGTGAGGCGATATCTGGCTCCGAAGCCGCATTCGCCGAGCGCATGACCCGGACCGCCCGTGCGCTGGGGATGAACAGCACGACGTTCCGCAACGCGCATGGCCTGACGGCCTCGGGCCACCTGTCGACCGCGCGGGACATGACGATCATGGGCCGCAGGCTGTTCTACGACTATCCCCAATATTACAACATCTTTTCCCGCCGCTCGGCGGATGCGGGGATCGCCACGGTTCAAAGCACCAATGCGCGCTTTCTCGACAGCTATCGCGGTGCCGACGGGATCAAGACCGGGTTTACCCGTGCGGCGGGCTTCAACCTCGTCGCCTCGGCCGAGCGTGGAAACACCCGCGTGATCGCGACGGTGTTCGGCGGAACCTCGACCGCGCAGCGGAACCAGCGCGTGGCCGAGCTTCTCGACCTCGGGTTCCGCAACGCCCCGGCGCAGGTGGCGGTGAACCGCCCTGCCCTGCCCAGCTACACCGCCCCTGCGGCCAGCGGAACGGCCGCCGTCGTGACCGCGGTGGCCCGCAGCCCGCGCCCGGCGACGCGCCCGGTCGCCGCACCGCCGGCCGAGCTTCTGGTGGCGATGCGCGACGACATCAGTTCGGTGCTTGCCGAGGTTGCGGTCGTCGAGGAGGGTGCCGGTATCGAACCCCCGCCTGCCCCGCCGCAACGGCCCGAAGCGCTCGCCTCAGCCGAGACGGTTGCGGAAAGCGTGGCCGAAGCCGTGGCAACCGATATGGCCGCGATCATCGACCTGCCCTCGGAATCGGAAGAGGCGCCGTTCGAGGTCGCCGCCGCGGCCCCGGCCGCCGCTGCCACGATCCCCTATGTCGCGCCGCGCCCGCGCCCCGCTGCCGCAGCACCGACCCAGATGGTCAGCCCGGCGACGCAGGTGGTGGAACGCCCACAAGAGGTTCTGGCCGAGGCGACGCCCGCCGTCGCAACCGACCAGGAGGTCGTGACCCGCGTCTCCACCTCGGGCGGGCGCCATTGGGGCATCAATATCGGCCGCTACAACAGCCGGAACGATGCGGAACGCGTGCTGCTCACCACTGCGCTGGCGGAACCGAATGCGCTTGAGGGCTCTCTCCGCCGTGTCAACCAGATGAGCGGGGGGTTCGACGCGACCTTCATGGGGCTCAGCCAGGAACAGGCCGATCTTGCCTGCCGCAGATTGCAGGCGCGCAATCAGCTCTGCTTTACCATCGGACAGTAAATCACCGTTAAACGGCGCATCAGGGCCGGGTTCATCCCGGCCCTTTTTCCTGCGCGGTCATTCCTTCGGCGCTTCATCATAGTCAGGGTTAAGGATGCGCCGCGCGTCCCCCTCGGGATCTTCGTATTGCCGGTTTCGCAGGGACCAGAAGAACGCCACCAGCCCAAGCCCGCCAAGCAGCAGCGAGATGGGGATCAGCATCGCCAGAATGTTCATGGGCAGCCCCTACTTCAGACGCAACGCGTTGAGAGATACGGTAATCGACGACAGCGACATCGCCAATGCGGCGGCAAGCGGGGTCGCAAAACCCAGAAGGGCAATCGGGACGGCGACGACATTGTAAAGCCCCGAGATGGCAAAGTTCTCGCGGATCCGTCGCGCTGCCTTGACCGCAACCCGCCGTGCCTCGGCAATCGGCGCCATGTCGCGGCCCAAGAGCACGATGTCTGAGGCCACGCGCGCCGCATCGAGCGCCGAGGCCGGCGAAACCGAAACATGCGCCGCCGCCAGCGCGGCCGTATCGTTGAGCCCGTCGCCGACCATCAGCACATGTCGGCCAGCGGCGGCCATCGCCTGAACCAGCGCGGCCTTTTCCTGGGGCAGCGCTTCCGCCTGCCAGTTCGGAATGGCGAGGCGTGCGGCGAGTTCCGCCACGGCGCCCGTCGCATCGCCCGAGATCAGGTGCACCTCGCACCCTTGGGCCACCAGCCCGCGCACCGCCTGCGCCGCGCCCGGGCGCAACCTGTCCGCAAAGGTAAAAGCCAGCGGCGGCGCATCGCCCAAGGAAAGGTAAGTCGCGGTAACCGGCAGGGGCGTGGCCCCGACCCATTGCGCGCGGCCCAGACGAACGCGCCTGCCATTCCACTCGCCCTCGACGCCAAAGCCTGGAACCTCGCGCAGCGATGTGATGCGGACGGGGTTCAGGGGCTTGCCCGCCTGGGCCAGCGCCTGCGCCAACGGGTGGGAAGAGCCCGCGCCCAAAGCCGCCGCCACCGCCACCGCCTCGGGTCGGTGATCGGCCAGGTTTGTGGGTTCGGGCGTGCCGAGGGTCAGCGTGCCGGTCTTGTCGAACACGACCGTATCGACCTCGGCCAGACGTTCCAGCGCGGTTCCGTCCTTGATCAGCAGTCCCGCCCGGAACAGCTTGCCGCTCGCCGCCGTAATCACCGCCGGGACCGCGAGGCCCAGCGCACAGGGGCAGGTGATGATGAGCACCGCCGCCGCGATATTGACCGCAAGCCGCACATCCCCGCCCGAGACATACATCCAGCCGATGAATGAAATCAGTGCCATGAGGTGAACGACCGGCGAATAGGCCCGGGCAGCACGGTCGGCAAGCGAGGTGTAGCGCGTCCGCGCGCTTTCCGCCACGGCGACAAGATCGGCCATCCGGTGCAGCGAGCTGTCCCGGCCCGCGGCCGTCACGCGGATGACAAGCGGGCCCGTCAGGTTGACCTCGCCGGCAGAGACAAGGGTGCCGCGCCCGGCAAAAACCGGCAGGCTTTCGCCTGTCAGGAGCGAGCGGTCAAGCTCGCTTTCGCCGTCGACCACCGCGCCATCGACCGGCATCCGCCCGCCGGGGCGGACCCGCACCAGATCGCCCGCCCTCAGATCGGCGATCGCAACGGTTTCCTCGGCCCCGTCGCACAGACGAACCGCCCGCGGCACCTCCAGCGCGGCAAGCTCCTGCGCGGCCGAACGCGCGACCGCCCGGGTGCGATAGTCGAGATAGCGCCCCGCAAGCAGGAAGAAGGTCAGCATCACCGCCGCGTCGAAATAGGCGTGATGGCCGCTGTGAAACGTCTCGAACACCGAGATTGCCGAGGCCAGCACAAGCGCGAGCGAGATCGGCACGTCCATGCCCAGCCGCCCCGCCCGCAGCGAGGCCCAGGCGGACCGGAAAAAGGGCTGCCCGGAAAAAGCAACCGTCGGCAGGGCGATCGCGCCGGATATCCAGTGAAAGAGGTCGCGGGTCGCATCCTCGGCCCCCGACCAGACGGCGACCGACAAGAGCATGACATTCATCATCGAAAACCCGGCCACGCCGAGCCGCATCAGCAGGTCGCGCCCCTGCCGGTCGGTTTCCGTCATCGAAAGGCTGCCCGGGTCAAGCTCATGCGCTTCATATCCCGCGCGGGACAGCGCCTCGACCAGCGGTTCGGCGGTGATGTCCTGCGTCGCATCGACGCTCGCCCGCCGCAGGGTCAGGTTGACCCGGGCCGACCGGACACCCGGCACCCGCGCCAGCGCCCCTTCGACCGCCGAGATGCAGGCGGCACAGTGGATCGTCGGCAAGGACAAGAGAATCCGGCCTCCGGGATCGGCCGTCGCCTGGGCGGCAGGAACCACGGCGCAGGCCGGGCAGGCAGAGGGCGGGGGGCGCAGGGCACTCGTCATCGCTCAGCCCCGAACATAAAGGACAACGCGCTGGCGAAAGACCGTTCCGTCAGAGGCGGTCGCCGTCAGGCGCAGGTTCCAGTTGCCGGTTTCGACCGTCACCGGGGCCACGAACCGGCCATTTCGATAGATGAAGGCCGGCATCTGATCGTCGCGCAGATGGGTGGGACGGCCAAGGATGCCCTCCAGCCGGGAAACCTGCGCCGGGCGACCGTCCGCATCGGTGATCCGCAAGGTCAGGAGCCCCTTTTCGATCTGCGCGTCAATGGCCCAGCCCAGCCCCACTTGCGCGGCGCGATCGGCGTTGAAATGCTGGCTCGCGATATAGCTGTTCTGGACCTCCAGCCCCGAAAAGGTGCCGACGGCCTTGACGGCCATCACGACATTCACCGCGATGATGATGCTGAAGGCGGAGCAGGTGATCGCCAGAACCTTGCGGCCGGTCAGCGGGCGGGGTGCAGAAATGCTCATTCGCTTTTTCCATTGAAGAGGGTGTCGGCATGGACGCGTCCGGCACCATCGGGCGCAGTGACCCAGATGCGCAGATCCGTCATGGCCATCGTTGCTGCGGGCGTTCCCGCAGGGGCGGTGATATAGAGGCGCTGCAGCTTCTGGCTGTCGGCGGGAACCACGGTTTCATGGCCCTCCTCGCCTTCGAGCGTCATCACGAAGGGGGCGTCGGCGCTGTAGGAGAGGGTGAAGACCCGATCCTCACCCTGCTGGTTGCGGATACGGACATCATAGGTGTTGCGGATCGAGCCGTCAGACAACGTGACAAAGGTCGGGTTCCGCACCGGCGAGACCGACACCCCGATATCCGACCGGACAAACAGCGCGACGATCAGACCGATCCCGATTCCCGCCCAAAGCACGGTGTAAAGCATCGTCCGCGGCCGCAGGACATGTTTCCATACGGGGCGCGGCGGGCGCCCGGCTTTTTCCGCGACCTCATCCGAAAGCGCCAGATAGCCGATCAGACCGCGCGGCTGGCCAACCTTGTCCATTACCTCGTCGCAGGCGTCGATGCAGAGCGCGCAGGTGATGCAGGCCAGTTGCTGTCCGTCACGGATGTCGATGCCCATCGGGCAGACGTTCACGCAGGCGCGGCAGTCGATACAATCACCCCGGGGCGCGGTGCTTTTCAGTTTGCCGCGCGGCTCGCCCCGCCAGTCGCGATAGGCGACGGTCAGCGTATCTTCGTCCATCATCGCCGCCTGAATCCGCGGCCAGGGGCAGGCATAGATGCAGATCTGTTCGCGGAAAAACCCGCCGAAGAAAAAGGTCGTCAGAGTCAGGATGGCAATGGTGATCCAGACGACGGGATGGGCCGAGAGCGTGAGGATATCCCGCGCAAGGGTCGGCGCATCGGTGAAGTAAAAGACCCACGCCCCCCCTGTCGCCAGCGCGATCAACAACCACAGCGCCCATTTCACCAGCCGCAGCCGCAGCTTGCGCAGGTCCCAGCCCTGATTCCAGAGCCGCACCCTCGCGTTGCGGTCCCCCTCGACCCAGCGTTCCACCAAAATGAAAAGGTCGGTCCAGACGGTTTGCGGGCAGGCATAGCCGCACCAGACCCGCCCCAGCGCCGAGGTAAACAGGAACAGTCCAAGCCCCGCCATGATGAGAAGGCCCGCCACGAAATAGAATTCATGCGGCCAGATCTCTATCCAGAAGAAAAAGAAGCGCCGCCCCGCCATGTCGACCAGCACGGCCTGATCCGGCAGGTGCGGCCCGCGGTCCCAACGGATCCACGGCGTGATGTAGTAGATCCCGAGCGTCACCGCCATGATCCACCACTTGAGCGTCCGGAAACGCCCGCTGACCCGGCGGGGGAAAATGGGTTCGCGCGCGGCATAAAGACTGGCGGGTTGTTGATCCTGTGCAGACACGGGGGCGTCGCCTTTCGTTTCGCTCCGCCCCTGATAGCGCCCGATCCGCCGGCGCACCTTGACCTGAGTCAAAGAAGCGGATCGCCCGCATCTTTTCATGCCCCGTATCGTCCATGCAAAGGGCCGGCCCCCGAAAGGACCGGCCCGATCATCGCGCCCTCAGGCTGTCAGCGCCTATTCGCCCCCGCCCAATTGATGTACATAAAGCGACACGGCACGGATATCGGCCTCGCGGATACGCCCGGCAAAGGCCGGCATGACGCCGAAGCGGCTCTTCGCTACCGTCTCGCGGATCGCGGCCTCCGAACCGCCATAGAGCCAGATCGCGTCGTTGAGCTGCGGCGCCCCCTGGAAACGGTCGCCCTGCCCTGCATCACCGTGACACGATGCACAGTTGTCCGCAAACATCCCCGCCCCGGTTGCCGCAAGGGCGCGATCATGGCTCTGCCCCGAAAGGGCAAGCACATGCTGCACCACCGCGTCGATCTCTTCGCGGGGCAGGATCTCGCCGAAGGCGGGCATTTGCGACCAGCGGGCATCGGGGTCGGTTTCGTTCCGGATGCCGTGGCTTACCGTGGCATGGATATCCTCGACCGTGCCGCCCCACAGCCAGTCATCGTCCAGAAGGTTCGGAAAGCCCTGCGCCTGCACGCCCGCCGCGCCAGAGCCATGGCATTGCGAACACTGGGTCCGGAACACCGCCGCCCCGGCCGAAACGGCAAAGCGGTTCAACTCATCATCCTGTGGCACGGTGGCAAGATCGGCCGAGGCGAGGCGTTCGAACCAGATGGCGTTGCGCTCGTTGAAGCCCTCGATCTCGGTCACGACAGCCGCCCGGGTCGAATAGCCCAAAAGACCCGGGGTCGCCTGCCGGATCAGTGGCCAGGCGGGAAAGGCGATCATGTAGAGGATCGCCCAGGCGATCGTCACGTAAAAGGTCCAGAGCCACCAGCGCGGCATCGGGTTGTCGTATTCCTCGATCCCGTCCCAGACATGACCGGTGGTCTGCACCTCGCCGGGAACCTTCTTGCGCAGCACCGGCTTCGGGTCGGGATATTGCCGTTCCGGCGGCGCGACCCGGTTTTCCGGCACCTTGTCTTCTTTATCGACCATCACCGGGTCTCCTTTTCGGGTGCGGGGCAGTCATCGTTGCGAAAGATCATGCCAGCGGTTTCCTGATGCACGCGGCGGCTGCCGGGCCGGAAGGCAAAGAGGATGACGCCCACGAAGAACAACGTCATGAACAAGAGCATCCAGCTGTCGGCAAAGGCGCGCAGAAGCGTATAGAGTTCCATCGCGACCTCCTCAGCGGCTCGCGTCGGGCGTGAAGGTCGAGAAATCGACCAGCGTGCCGAGCATCTGCATGTAGGCCACCAGCGCATCCATTTCGGACACCCCCGGCCGCCCGTCGAAGTTGCGCACCTGTGCGCCCGGATAGCGTTCGACCAGCGCGTCAAAGTTGCTGTCGGCATCCGCCTGCGCAAGGAAATCGGCGCGGGCGTTCCGGATCATCTCATCGGTATAGGGCACACCGATGGCACGATGCGTGCGCATCAGGTCGGCGATATAGCGGCCATCGAGCTGCCGGTTCAGCAGAAAGCCATATTTCGGCATGATCGATTCCGGCACCACCGATTGCGGGTCGATCAGATGCTGGACGTGCCATTCGTCGGAATAGCGCCCGCCAACCCGCGCCAGATCGGGGCCGGTCCGTTTCGACCCCCACTGGAACGGGCGGTCATACATCGATTCCGCCGCCAGGCTGTAATGGCCATAGCGTTCCACCTCATCGCGCATCGGGCGGATCATCTGGCTGTGACAGGCATAGCACCCTTCGCGGACATAGACCTCGCGCCCCGCCAGTTCGAGCGGGGAATAGGGCCGCACGCCCTCCACCTCTTCGATGGTGTTTTCCAGATAGAACAGTGGTGCGATCTGCACGATGCCGCCGATGGTGACCACCAGAAAGCTGAGCACCAGAAGCAGCGTGGCGTGGGTTTCGATTTTCTTGTGCTTGTCGAGGATTCCCATGACAGCCCCCTTATTCAGCCGGAACGGCCGTGGCGGTGGCGGTCGAGCGGGCGCCGACCGAAGTCACGGTTTTCCAGAGGTTGTAACACATGATGAGCGCGCCCGAGAGATAGAGCACCCCGCCCAGCGACCGGACCACATACATCGGGAACTTGGCCGCCACGGTGTCGGCGAAGGAGTTCACGAGGAAGCCCTGGGCGTCGACCTCGCGCCACATCAGGCCTTCCATGATGCCCGTCACCCACATCGAGGCGGCGTAAAGCACGATCCCGATCGTCGCGAGCCAGAAGTGCCAGTTCACGAGGCTGACGCTATAGAGCCGTTCCCGCTGCCAGAGCCGCGGCACGAGGAAGTAGAGCGCGCCAAAGGTGATCATCCCGTTCCAGCCAAGCGCGCCGGAATGGACATGCCCGATGGTCCAGTCGGTGTAGTGCGACAGCGAGTTGACCGCCTTGATCGACATCATCGGCCCCTCGAAGGTCGCCATGCCGTAAAAGCCCACCGCCACGACCATCATGCGGATCACCGGATCGGTGCGCAGCTTGTCCCACGCGCCGGAAAGGGTCATCAGCCCGTTGATCATGCCGCCCCAGCTCGGCATCCAGAGCATGATCGAAAAGGTCATGCCCAGCGTCTGGGCCCAGTCGGGCAGCGCGGTGTAGTGCAGGTGGTGCGGCCCCGCCCAGATATAAAGAAAGATCAGCGCCCAGAAGTGGATGATCGACAGCTTGTAGCTGTAGACCGGACGCTCGGCCTGTTTGGGGATGAAGTAATACATCATGCCCAGAAAGCCCGCGGTCAGGAAGAAACCCACCGCGTTATGGCCGTACCACCACTGGACCATCGCGTCCTGCACGCCCGAAAACGCGCCCACCGACCGCGACCCCCAGATCGACACCGGCAGGCTGAGGTTGTTCACCACATGCAGCATCGCGACAGTGACGATGAAGGCAAGGTAGAACCAGTTAGCGACATAGATGTGCCGCTCTTTCCGGTTGATGATCGTCCCGAGGAAAACCGCAAGATAGACGACCCAGACAATGGTCAGCCACCAGTCCACATACCACTCGGGTTCCGCATATTCCTTGGACTGCGTCGCGCCCAGCAGATAGCCCGTGGCGGCCAGCACGATGAAGATGTTGTAGCCCCAGAATACGAACCAGGCCGCGTTCCCGCCCCAGAGCCGCGCGGCGCTTGTCCGCTGCACGACATAGAACGACGTGGCGATCAGCGCGTTGCCCCCGAAAGCAAAGATCACGGCCGAGGTATGCAGCGGCCGCAGCCGCCCGAAATTCGCATAGCCCTCGGCCCAGTCGAAATTGAGCACGGGAAAGGCAAGCTGGAAGGCGATGAAGGTGCCGACCAGAAAGCCCGCAACCCCCCAGAAGGCGGTGGCGATCACGCCGGCGCGCACCACACCGTCCATGTAGCCGGCCTGCGGCACGGGTTTCGGCTCATCTATCCGGCGGACCTGCCACAGGAACATCCCGCCCGCGATGAGCATGATCAGTATTGCATGGACCATATAGGCCAGGTCGCGCGCGTAGTTGGCGGCGATCGCTGCGAACAGCGCAATCAGCCCCAGCGCGACCAGTTTGACGTAATCCCACATTTTTCTCGTTTCCTCGTCCCTGCCCCATGCGGGGAATCATCGCGCGGGGGGCGTTTCGACAGCCTGCTTGTGACGGAAGGCCGCTGGGGAAACCTTGATCTGCGTCAAACCGCCGGACGGCGCCGCTTGATCCGTGTCAATGTCGCGCCTCCGGAATGTGCTAAGGTGCAACCAGTAGCCAAGAGGAGGTGACCGATGGCTTACAAGACATTGCTGACTGTTCTGACCCGCGAGGCGGATGTCGCCCCTACCCTTTCGGCGGCAGCCGACGTGGCACAGCGGATGGATGCCCATCTCGAGGTGCTCTGCCTCGGGCTCGACCGGACGCAGGTCGGGTTTTACTACGCCGGTGCCTCGGCGGTGGTGTTTCAGGAAACGCTCGCCAGGGCGCAAGAGGATGCGAAGGCGCTGGACAAGGCCGCGCGCGACTGGCTGGGCCGGCAGACCCTGCGCTGGGGCGTCGAGACGGCCGTGACCCAGGTCGGCGCGCTGACCGACATTGTGTCGCTGCGCGCCCGGTTCAGCGACCTCGTCATCCAGCCGAAACCCTACGGAGAGGACAAGGCGCTGGAAGATGAGGCGGTGGTCGAGGCGGCGCTCTTTGCCGGCGGCGCCCCGGTGCTGGTCATGCCGGCCGAAATGCCCGCGGCTTTCGGCAAGCGCATCCTCGTCGCCTGGAACCAGAGCGCCGAGGCGATGGTCGCGATCCGCCGCGCACTGCCGCTGCTCAAGGAAGCGGATCTGGTGAACGTGGCGATCATCGACCCGCCACAGCACGGTCCGGAACGGTCCGACCCGGGCGGTGCACTTTGCCAGATGCTGGCACGGCACGGGGTGCGGACCGAGGTTTCGGTGCTTGCCCGCACCATGCCCCGCATTTCAGACGTCATCATCCGCCACGGGCGCGATATCGGCGCGGACATGGTGGTGATGGGTGCTTATGGCCATTCGCGCCTGCGGCAGGCGATCCTTGGCGGCGCGACCCGGAACATGCTGGAAAACACCGACCTGCCGGTCTTCATGGCCCATTGACCCTGCGCCACAGCGACGGCGTCAGACGAGGAAACCGCCGTCGCTGTCATCGCCCGCCTCTTCCAGCAGGCGGTCGAAATCGGGGATCGTGACGTGGCGCTTGCCATCCAGGACGATGATGCCGTCCTTGCGCAGCGCAGAAATCTGCCGGCTGACGGTTTCGAGCGTGAGCCCAAGGTAATCCGCCATCGCCTCACGCGTGAGCGGCAGGTCAAGCGTCAGGTTCCGCGTCTTGCCCCTGAGCCCGAGCGCCGCGTCGCGGCGTGCGATAATGGCAATCAGGCTCGCAATCTTTTCGCGCGCGGTCTTGCGGCCCAGAAGCAACATCCACTCCCGCGCCGCGTCCAGTTCGTCCAGCGTCATCTCAAGCAGGCGCTGGCCGATATGGGGCGTCCGGATCATCATGTCTTCGAACGGCTTTTTCCGGAAACAGCACATGACAAGGTCGGTGGTCGCCGTCACGTCATAGGCCGCCCGGTCGCGCCCCGGCCGACCCACGAAGTCCGACGGCAGCAAGAGCCCCACCATCTGCCGGCGCCCGTCCTCCATTGTCTGGGTCAGGGTGGCGATTCCGGTCACGACCGATGCCACGAAATCCATCCGGTCGCCCGACCAGACCACGGTCTGGCCCGCCTCGAAGCTGCGGTAGAACTTGATCTCTTCCAGCTGCACCAGTTCGTCCGTGTCGCAGCGTGCGCAAACCGCCCGATGCCGTATCGGGCAGTCGCCGCATTGCTGGTGCACGACGATGGGTGCCGGGTCTTTCAGGGCGGGTCGGTTCAAGGGATTGATCTGTATCAAGGCTGCAAGGGCGTATCGAACCTACGGTAGTGCAATGAACACGGAATCGCAACTTACCCGTCTCGGGCTCTTTGACGCGCGTGTCCCGCGCTACACGAGCTATCCGACCGCGCCTCATTTCTCGGCCTCGGTGGGGCCGGGAAACTTTACCGACTGGGTGTCCGCCATCCCCCGTGGATGCGACGTCTCGCTTTACATCCATGTGCCTTTTTGCCGCCGGCTGTGCTGGTTCTGCGCCTGCCGGACGCAAGGCACGAGCACGCTTGGCCCCGTCCAGTCCTATGTCGAGGTGCTGAAGGCCGAGCTTGCCATGCTCTCTCGCATCCTGCCGGAAGGGGTGCGGCTCGGGCGGCTGCACTGGGGCGGCGGGACGCCGACGCTGCTCGATCCCGCGCTGATAACCGATCTTGCCCGCGCGATTGCCGCCGTGGCCCCCCTTGCTCCCGGTGCCGAATTCTCGGTCGAAATCGACCCGAACGAGATAGACGGCCCGCGTCTTGACGCGCTGGTCGCGGCCGGCATGACACGCGCCTCGATCGGGGTGCAGGATTTCGACCCGCTGATCCAGAAAACCATCGGTCGCGACCAGAGCTACGAGATCACGGCAGCGGCAGTCGAGGCGATCCGCGCCCGCGGCATCGCCAGCCTGAACGCCGACATCCTCTATGGCCTGCCGCACCAGACCCAGCGGCGGATCACCGACTCGGTGCAAAAGCTCCTGAGTCTCTCGCCCGACCGCGTTGCCCTTTATGGATATGCGCATGTGCCATGGATGGCACGGCGCCAGACCATGATCCCGTCAGACGCCATGCCGACCCCCGAAGAGCGCCTGCATCTTTTCGAAACCGCGCGCCGCCTTTTCGCATGGGACGGCTATGAAGAGATTGGCATCGACCATTTTGCCCGCCCTGGCGACGGTCTCGCTGTGGCGGCCCGCACCGGGCGTCTGCGGCGGAATTTCCAGGGCTATACCGACGATACCGCGCCCGTCCTGATCGGGCTGGGGGCGTCCAGCATCTCGCGGTTTCCGCAGGGCTATGCGCAGAACGCCCCTGCGACCTCCGACTACATCAAGGCGGTCCGGGGGGGCGGTTTTGCGACGGCGCGGGGCCATGTCTTTCGCGGCGACGATCTGATGCGCGCCCGTCTGATCGAGGCGGTGATGTCCGACTTCGCCATCTCGACCGCCGAGATCAGCGAAACCTTCGGGGTGTCGGCACCGGAGCTGACCGCCCTGTTCCACGACGTTCGGGCGAGGTTCGAGGGGATGATCGAGGTCGATGCGCAGGGTCTGCGGGTGCCGCCAGAGGCGCGCCCCCTTACGCGGATGATCGCGCGCTGCTTCGATGCCTATGATCAGACCAAGGCGCAGCATTCGGCCGCGATCTAGGTTCCGGCGGTTTCCACGAAGTCGAGAAGACGGGGCAGGCAGATGCGGCGGAAATCGAACCGGGCGACCGCCTCTGCCCGCGCCGCCCGTCCCAGATGCGCATATGCGGCCGGGTCCGCCAGCGCATCGGCTAGGGCGTCGGAAAGACGGGTCGTGTCGAAGTAATCGACCAGCAGCCCGGTTTCGCCGTGGCGGATGACCTCCTGCACCGGGGCGGTGTCGGACCCGACGATGGTCGCGCCGGTGCTCATCGCCTCGATGAGCGACCACGACAGGACAAAGGGCACCGTCAGATAGCAATGCACCCGCGACACCTGCATCAGGCGGCGATAGCTGTCATAGGGCAAAGTCCCGGTGAAATGGACGCGCGAACGGTCCAGCCTGTGCCCCAGTTCATGGATCATCGCGTCCTTCCAACTGCCGCCGCCCGTGGGCGGGGCGCCGTAGCTGGTGGCCGTCCCGCCCACGATAACCACCTGCGCGTCCGGGCGGGCCTGAAGAACGGCCGGCAGCGCACGCATGAAGCGATGAAAGCCGCGATAGGGCTCCAGATTGCGGGAGACATAGGTCAAGACCTCCTGCCCCGCATGAAGGAACCCGCCATGATCCGGCAGCCGGAAGCGGGCAGTCGGGTCGGGGCAAAGCGTATCGGTGTCGATCCCGTCATGGATCACGCTGATGCGCGGCCGGAAACAGGCGGGAAAGGTGCTCGCCTGCCATTCGGTCGGGCAGACGGCGGCATCCGCCTGCGCCATCGCCTGCGCGTAGCCCGCCGTCCGCGCCACGACCCCGAGGGCCGCCGGCAACCCGGGCTGGCCGAATTCCGGGTCGAAGAACGTGTCGCGGCCCCGGGTCCCGTGAAAGAATTCCGCATAAACCAGCAGGCGCGCCTGCGGCCAGACCTCGCGCAGGAACAGCGTCTCGCCCCAGCCGCAATGGCCAAAGATGACATCGGGCACATATCCATGCCTGTCCCGCAGCACCAGCGCCGCCCGCGCCACCGCGGACGCACGGTCGGTCTGCTCGACATAGCTGCGGCCAAGGCGCACGGCCCCACCGTCGACCGGGGGCGGATCGAACCGGTAATAGGAGACGGGCACCGGCGACGGGCGACGGTTCCCGAGCGCCGTGAGCCCGAGCACCTCATGCCCGCGCGCCCGCAGGGCGGGGACAAGATGCAGGAACTGGCCCGGAAAGTTCTGGTGGACCAGCAGAACCTTCACGCCGGCCTCACACCGGCTCTGCCTTCATCTGAAAGGCCGCCGCCATCAGGGCGCGGGTGTAATCCGTCTGCGGCGCCTCGAAGATCTGCGCCCCCTCGCCCGCCTCGACCACATCGCCGGCGCGCATCACGATCACCTTGTGCGCCAGCGCCCGCACGACACGCAGATCGTGGCTGATGAACAGATAGGCCAGCCCGTATTTGCGCTGCAGGTCGCGCAGCAGATCGACGATCTGCACCTGAACCGTCATGTCGAGCGCCGAGGTCGGTTCATCGAGGACGACCAGCTTCGGGCGCAGGATCATCGCGCGAGCGATGGCGATCCTCTGGCGTTGCCCCCCCGAGAATTCGTGCGGATAGCGGGACATCATCGCGGGGTCGAGCCCGACCTCGGTCATGATCCGTGCGACCAGATCGTCCGGTTTTTCACCAGGCGCGGTGCCGTGAACGCCCAGCCCCTCGGCAATGATCTCGCCCACCGTCATCCGGGGCGAGAGGCTGCCGAACGGATCCTGAAAGACGATCTGCATGTCCTTGCGGAACGGACGCATGGCCTTGGATCCAAGCCCCTGCAGATCACGCCCCATGAAGACGACGGGCCCGTCCGACTGGATCAGGCGCAGGATCGCAAGGCCCAGCGTCGTCTTGCCCGATCCGCTTTCGCCCACGACGCCCAGCGTTTCCCCGGCCCGGAGGCTCAGCGTCGCCCCGTTCACCGCCTTCACATGGCCGACAGTGCGCCGCAGGAACCCGCGCGTGATCGGAAACCAGATGCGCAACGCGTCGGTCCGCAGAATCTCCGGCGCCCCTGTGGGCAAGGGATCGGGGCGGCCCTGCGGTTCTGCGGCAAGCAGCTTTTGCGTGTAGGGATGCTGCGGATTTCCGAAGATCTCGGCCACCGGTCCCTGTTCCACGATCTCGCCGGATTTCATCACGCAGACCCGGTCCGCGAACCGGCGCACGATGCCCAGATCATGGGTGATGAACAACATGCTCATCCCCTCGGCCCGCTTGAGATCGGCCAGAAGGTCGAGGATCTGCGCCTGAATGGTGACATCGAGCGCGGTCGTCGGTTCATCCGCGATCAGCAAGTCCGGCCCGTTCGCCAGCGCCATCGCGATCATCACCCGCTGGCGCTGCCCGCCCGAAAGCTGGTGCGGATAAGCCCCCAGCCGGCTTTCGGCGTCACGGATGCCGACCTTCTCCATCAGTTCGAGGATGCGCGCCCGCGCCTTCGGCCCCTGCAGCCCCTGATGCAGGGCAAGGCTTTCCCCCAACTGCCGTTCGATCGTGTGCAGCGGGTTGAGGCTCGTCATCGGCTCCTGAAAGATGAAGCTTATGTCATTGCCCCGCACCTTGCGTAGCCGCGCCTCGCTTGCGCCCACAAGCTCTTCGCCCCGATAGGTCACCGACCCGTCGACCTCGGCCGCGTCGCCAAGCAGCGATACGGTGGAAAGCGCGGTCACCGACTTGCCCGAGCCGCTTTCACCCACCAGGGCGACCGTTTCCCCATGCGCCACGCTAAAGGACACCCCCTTGACGGCCTCGGTCGTCCTGCCGTCCTGGCGGAACCGGATGCGAAGGTCCTTGACCTCCAGGATCTGGGTCATCGAAAGGTCTTTCGTGGGTCGAATGCGTCGCGCACCCCTTCGAATATGAAGACGAGCAGCGAGAGCATGATCGCAAACGTGAAAAATGCGGTAAAGGCGAGCCAGGGCGCCTGCAGGTTCTGTTTCGCCTGCAGCGTCATCTCGCCCAGGCTGGGCGCCGAGGCCGGAAGGCCGAAGCCAAGGAAGTCGAGCGCCGCGAGCGAGCCGATGGTGCCCGTCACGATGAAGGGCAGCATGGTCAGCGTCGCAACCATCGCATTGGGCAGCACATGGCGGAACATGATCCGGCCGTTCGACACGCCCAGGGCCCGCGCCGCGCGCACATATTCAAAGTTGCGCGCCCGCAGAAATTCGGCCCGCACCACGCCCACCAGCGCCGTCCAGCCGAACAGCGTCATGAGGCCGACAAGCAGCCAGAAGTTCATCGGCAGGATCGCCGCGACGATGATGATGATGTAAAGGCTGGGCGTCGCGCCCCAAAGCTCGATCACCCGCTGAAAAAAGAGATCGACCGCGCCGCCGAAATACCCCTGGATCGCACCGGCTGCGATCCCGATGACCGAGGTGAGAACCGTCACGATCAACGCGAAGAGCACCGACAGACGGAAACCGTAGATCACCCGCGCCAGAACGTCGCGCGCGGTGTCATCGGTGCCGAGCCAGTGGTTCCGGTCCGGGGCCGACGGTGCAGCGACGCCAATATCGTTCACCGTATTGTAGGAATAGGGGATGGGCGGCCAGATCATCCAGCCCTCCACCACGGGCTCCCCCTCGACCGAGCCCGTCTCGGCCTCGGCCAGCGCCGCGCGGGGATCGTCCAGGCAAAGCTCCGCCCCGCCGGTGCGGATCAGGCAGCGGACCTCCGGGTCGCGATAGACGGCCTCGGTCTGGAAATCGCCGCCAAAGGCGGTTTCGGGATAAAAGCGGAAGATCGGCGCGTAATAATCGCCGCGATAATTCACGAGGATCGGGCGGTCATTGGCCAGAAACTCGGCGAAGAGCGAGAGACCGAACAGGACCGAAAAGATCATGAGCGACCAGACCGCGCGCCGGTTCGCCTTGAAGTTCCGCCAGCGGCGGCGGTTGAGCGGAGAGAGGGTCATCATGTCTCGCGGGTTTCAAAGTCGATGCGCGGGTCGATCCAGACATACATCAGGTCCGACAGGATGCCGACGACCAGACCGATCAGGCTGAAGACGAAAAGCGTGCCGAAGACGACCGGATAATCGCGCGCCACCGCGGCCTCGAACCCCAGCCGGCCAAGCCCGTCGAGCGAGAAGATCGTCTCGATGATCAGGCTGCCGCCAAAGAAGACCGAGACGAAGACCGCCGGAAAGCCCGCAATCACGATCAGCATCGCGTTGCGAAAGACGTGGCGATAAAGCACCCGCCGCTCGGTCAGACCCTTTGCGCGGGCGGTGATGACATACTGCTTCTTGATCTCGTCCAGAAAGCTGTTCTTGGTCAGAAGCGTCAGCGTGGCAAAGGCCGAGATGGTGGAGGCCAGCACCGGCAGCGTGATGTGCCACAGGTAGTCGAGGATCTTGCCCATGAGCGTGAGATCCTGCCAGTTGTCCGAGGTCAGACCCCGCAAAGGGAAGATCCGCCAGTAGGACCCGCCGGCAAAGAGAACCAGCAGCAGGATGGCGAAGAGGAAACCGGGGATGGCATAGGCCGCTATGATCGTGCCGCTGGTCCAGGTGTCGAACCGCGTCCCGTCCCGCACCGCCTTGCGGATGCCCAGCGGGATCGACACCAGATAGGCGATCAGGGTGGACCACAGGCCCAGCGTGATCGAGACCGGCATCTTTTCAAGCACCAGATCCACCACGCTGACCGACCGGAAATAGCTTTGCCCGAAGTCGAGGCGGATATAGTTCCACATCATGTCGAGGAACCGCTCCAACGGCGGCTTGTCAAACCCGAACTGCCGTTCAAGCTGGGCAATGAATTCAGGCGGCAGGCCATGGGCGCCGACATTCGACTGCCCGCCAAAGCCCCCCGGCGCATCCAGAAGCGCGTCGCTGCCCGATCCGGCAAAGCCGCCGAACACGTCGCCCTGCCCCTCCATCCGGGCGATGATCTGGTCGATCGGCCCGCCGGGGACGAACTGCACCAGCGTGAAGTTGATGATCATGATCCCGATCAGGGTCGGGATGATCAGTGCCAGACGGCGAAGGATATAGGCGCCCATTCGTCCCCCGGATCAGCGCAGCGCGCCAGCACTGCGCAGCGCCGCGGCCCGTTCCTGATCGATCCACCAGAAATCCATCACACCATCGGAATAGCGCGGCAGCGGGTCGGGATGGGCATACATGTCCCAATAGGCCATCCAGCTTACATCGTTATACCAGAGCGGGATCATGAAACGTTCATAGCGCAGCACGCGGTCCAGCGCCATCAGCGAGGCGTCGCGATCCTCGACCGTCGTTGTTTCCAGCGCGATGTCGATCACGGCATCCACCAGGGGCGAGGCCAGCCCGGCGGGATTGAAGCTGCTGCTGACCGCCGCCTCGCGCGAACCGTAGCGCTGCAAGAGCCCGGTGCCTGCGTCGATGAAGGCCGCGTAGCCTCCGAAGACCATGTCGTAATCCCGCTCGCGGGTGCGGAGCGTGTATTGCGCCGGGTCCATCCTTGTCATTTGCAGGTCGATCCCGAGGTTGCGCAGGTTTTGCCCGAAACTGCCCACGATCGACTCGATGATCGGCGAGGATGAACTGTTCAGCGGGAACTGGATGCGCAGCACCTGCCCCGCCTCGTTGCGCCGCAGGCCGTCGCTGCCCACGGTCCAGCCTGCTTCCTCGAGCATTCGTCCGGCGCGGCGCAGGTTTCCGCGATCCGCCAGCGACTCGATCCCGGAGCTATGGGCACGGACGGCAGGCTCGGTCAGGATTTCGGGCGGCACCAGATCGCCCAGCGATTCCAGCATCTCCAACTCGCGGCCCTCGGGCGCGCCATGGGCCTCGATCGGCGAATCCTGGCTGAACGAATGGCGCTGGCTGAACAGCCCGTATTGATAGGTCGCATTCGTCCATTCGAAGTTATAGGCGAGCGAGATCGCCTCTCTCACCCGCTTGTCGGCAAAGATGTCCCGGCCGAGGTTGAAGACAAAACCGCTTGGCGTGGGGGGCGTGCCGCTCGGAATTTCCTCGCGCACCACATTGCCCTGACGGATCGCCGGAAAGTCGTAGCCCGTCGCCCATTGGCGCGAATTGGTCTCCTGACGGAATGTGTATTCGCCGACCTTGAAGGCCTCGAACGCCGCGGTTTCGTCTGCGAAATATTCGATCCGGATACGGTCGAAATTGTGACGCCCACGGTTGATCGGCAGATCGGCGCCCCAGTAGTCGGGGTTGCGGCGATAGATGATGCGCCGGTTGATGTCATAGCTGTCGAGCATGTAGACACCCGAGCCCGGCGGTGCCTCCAGCCGCGGTTCATCGAGCCGGGCGCCGGTCTGCTCGAACCACTGGCGCGGAAAGACAGGCGTGCCCCCGACCTGCTCGATCAGGCTGCGGCGCGGGATGCCGTCGGCGAATTCGAACCGAACGGTGTGGTCGTCCAGCGCCTCGGCCCCCAGCACGATCTGGCTGACTGCCGCAGCGTAAGAGGGCAGGCCCTGCTCCAGAAACAGATTGTGGGTAAAGACCACGTCATCCGCCGTAACCGGTGTGCCGTCGGAAAACCGTCCCTCTGGCCGAAGATGGAACACCACCCATTCACGCCCCGCCGGGTATTCCAGCCCCTCGGCCAGCAGCCCATAGGCCTCACCATAGGCATCGGCGGGCAGGGAACCACCGCCCGATGGTTCCTCCCCCAGGAGGCTTTCATAGACGATGCTCGCGTAAAGCGCCGCGCGTCCCCGCTGGCTGAACGGGTTCAATGTGTCAAAGGTGCCGGGCGCCCAGGTTGAAAACTCTCCGCCCTTTGGCGCATCGGGATTCACATAGTCGAAATGCGGAAAATCGGCGGGATAGCTCAGCGTTCCGTAATAGGAATAACCATGCGCGCGGATGATCCCGTCCTCATCGGGCACAAGCTCGATCAGCGGCCGGTCCTGCGCCCGCGCCCGCCCGCCAAGCCAGAGCGATCCGAAAAGCGCAAGCCCCCCCATCATGACCCCGCGCCGACTGGCCGAAAACGGCAGGACGGGGCGGACAGGGTAAGGCAGATGCCGATGGGACATGGGCGTTCCTCCGGTTGCTTGGCGCGGGCGGATGCCTAGCGCGGGACCTTCAGGTCAGAGATCAGGCTAAAGGCAGGGCAATCAAGGGTTCAAGTCGATATTCCGTGATCCGGATGTCATAAAACCCCGCAAGCAAAGAAAAACCGCCCCGAAGGGCGGTTTGCGCAGGCAGGTCGCACAGCCGGATGTCATTCGTCCTGCGCATCGAGGAAGGCGATCAGCGCCGCGCGATCTTCTGCGCTGCGCATCCCGGCATAGGCCATCCGGGTGCCCGGCGCGTAGCCGCGCGGATCGGCGATGAAGGCGTTCAGGTTTTCCGGCGTCCAGACATCCGGGTTGTCGGCGAAGACATCGGAAAAGTTGTAACCTTCTACGTCGCCCTTGCCACGACCCACGACGCCGTAAAGATGCGGCCCGGTGCCGTTGCGCCCGTCCTCCAGCGAATGGCAGGCAGCACATTGACGCCACAGACGCTCACCCTGGGCGGGGTTCGCCTCGGCCAGCAGCAGGTTGAAATCAACCTCTTCCACCTCGGCAGCGCCCGCATCGGCATCCGCGCCGGTGTCGATCACATAGGCCTGTTCAAGCGAGCTGTGCGGGCCATCCGTATGATAGATTTCCTCGGCCACCCACTTGCCCAGAAGGAAAATGAGCAGCGCGCCACAGAACGCGCCTACGGTCTTGGTAAGGGTCATCGTGTCGAACATTATTCGTCCCATGGCTTGGCCGGAGTTGCGTGTATCTATCCGCTTCCCCTGCGGCTTTTCAAGGTGTAGTTACCGCGACCAAACGCCCGAAGTGGCGGGGACGGCACGAAGGAAGACCCCATGACCCCGATTATCGCCTTTCAGGGAGAGCCCGGCGCCTATTCCCACGAGGCCTGCCGCGCCGCGCGGCCCGATCATGATGTCCTGCCCTGCCGCACCTTTGAAGACGTGATCGAGGCGGTCCATACCGGGGCCGCGGCGCTCGGGATGCTGCCGGTCGAGAACTCCACCTACGGGCGGGTTGCGGATATCCATCAACTGCTGCCGTCGTCCGGGCTCCATATCGTCGATGAGGCGTTTGTCCGCGTCCATATCAACCTGCTCGCCGTTCCGGGCGTGCCGCTGTCGGACATCCGCCAGGCCATGAGCCATACTGTCCTTCTAGGCCAGTGCCGGGAATTTCTGCGCAGCCACGGCATCCAGCCGGTGACCGGGGCCGACACAGCCGGGTCCGCCCGCACGGTGGCCGAACGTGGCGAGCGTCCGCTTGCGGCACTCGCCTCGGAACTCGCCGGAGAAATCTATGGGCTGGAGGTTCTTGCCCGCCACATCGAGGACCAGTCGAACAACACGACCCGCTTTCTTGTCATGGCGCCCGAGGCCGACCTGACGCGCCGGGGCGCGGGCGGGATGATGACCTCGTTCGTCTTTCAAGTCCGCAACATTCCGGCAGCCCTTTACAAGGCGCTCGGCGGGTTCGCGACCAATGGCGTCAACATGACCAAGCTCGAAAGCTACATGGTCGGCGGGTCGTTCACCGCGACGCGCTTTTTCGCCGAGGTCGAGGGGCACCCGGACGACCGCAACCTGCAGCTCGCGCTGGAAGAGCTGCGCTACTTCACCTCCAGCCTGCACATCCTGGGCGTCTACCCGGCCGATCCGCGACGCCACTGAGCGTCTTCGGGTCGGGCGTCACGCCCGTTGCAGCCGCGCCTCCACCTCGCGCAGGAAGCGGTGGATGCGGGTGCGATAGCGCTCCTCGGCGCGACCGCGGGCAAGCCGCAGCGACTGCACCAGCAGCTTCGCGGTGATGCTCTGGGGCTCAAGCTCCATGTCGATGCGGATGCGGGTCCGGCTGGCGGCAAGTTCGGTCAGATCCGCCTGAATGACGCCGCCGATTCCGGCCGACCGGACGCGCATCGTCAATCCGTTCGGCGGATCAAACGCTTCCAGTTCGGCGACAGCGCTGCGCTCCTTGCCCCGATAGCGGAAATCGGCGGCCCAGGACGAGCCGGCTGCGGGCTGCGGCAACCTGTCGGTCCGTTCGATCCGGACACCGTTCCGTTCGCCCATCCGCTGATAGACGCTGAAATCTGCCACGGCCCGGAAAACCGCATCCACCGGCGCCTCAAGGTCTTCGGTCGTCGTGAATTTCATCGCGCTGCCCCTCGCACTTATACCGCTACAGGTTTGCCCCTAGTCGAGCCGGTCGGCAAGCCAGTTGCGCATCAGAAAATTCGCGATCGAGCCCTCTCGCGGCGGAGCGACATCCGGGTGCCGGCCGGCAAAGGCATCAAGCAAGGCCTCACGGCTCAGCCATCGCAGGTCCTCGATCTCGGCGGGGTCGGGGGTGAGGCTGCGGGAAATGGCGTGCCCGTGACACCCGATCATCAGCGAGGCCGGAAAGGGCCAGGGCTGGCTGGCCAGATACGCGACGCCCGCAACCTCCACCCCCGCTTCTTCGCGGGTTTCTCGCCGGACCGCAGCCTCCAGCGTTTCGCCGGGTTCCACGAAACCGGCCAAAAGCGAGAACATCCTGTCCGGCCAACCCGGAGACCGACCCAGCAGCACCGCGTTTCCCTGCGTGATCAGCATGATGACCACCGGGTCGGTGCGAGGGAAATGATGCGCACCGCAGGCCGGGCAGGTCCGCTGCCATCCCGCCATCACGATGTCGGAGGGATGGCCGCACCGCGCGCAAAACTCGTGTGTCCTGTGCCATTCCAGCAGCGCGCGGGATGTCGCCGCAAGCTCCGCGTCCCGGGGCGAGAGCCGCGCCATCAGCCTCCGGAGTTCCGCGAAAAGATGATCCGGGGGCAGCGCGGGATGATGCTGTTCGGACTGGTCGAAAAACGCCACCGTCGCGGCCGCGTCGATCTCGGCCGGTTCCCAGGCTGAAAGGTCCACGGCGAATCGTGGGCCGCCGTCCTCGCCCAGGTAGATCGGCGCGCCGCTGTCCTGAAAAATCTCATGCCCCGGTGAAAGCCAGCCGAGCCGGTCCCGCCCCGCCCCGGAAACAAGCGGCTTGCCCCGCCAGAGCGGCAGGACCCGCGCCGCCGGGTCGCGAAACGCGGCAGTGAGCGCGGCCGCGTCCTTGCGCAGGGCCGCGTTGCGATCAAGCTGAGAGCCTCCGAATGTCACCGTTTCTGCAAGCTTCATCTGCCCTGCCCCATTTTTGCCGTGACTCGCATCCCAAGGGGGCATCCCGCAAGCCGCAAAAACCGAAACAGCCCAACGAGTCAGCAGATCGCCCATAAAAAGGGCATGTGTCGCGTGATCGGGCAGGGATGACCGCGGGATGGGCAGGTGGCATATATCCGCCGCCGCCGCACTCGCGCAATTTCGTCGGATCGAAACGCATCCGATACGCTGCCAAGGAGGTTTTCCCGTGTTCTACCGCACCCTCGGTGCTGCGATGGCTGTTGCCTGCATCTCAGGCCCTGCCCTGTCGCAGTCTGTCGCCATGCCCTTCGCCCTCGACTGGCAGTTCGAAGGTCCGTCCGCCCCCTACTTCGCCGCCGTGGACAACGGCCATTTCGCGGCCGAGGGGCTGGAGGTCGAGGTGACCCCGGGCCAGGGCAGCCTTGACGCCATTCCAAAGGTCGCCACGGGGGCCTTTCCGGTCGGCTTTGCAGATATGGCCAGCCTGATCAAGTTCCTCGACCAGAACCCGGGCGCCCCGGTGACCGCCGTCATGATGATGTATAACAAGCCCGCCTTCGCGGTGGTTGGACGCATCAGCCGCGGCGTGGAAACCCCCGCCGATCTGGAGGGCAAGGTTCTTGGCGCACCGCCACCCGACGGGGCATGGGCGCAGTTTCCCGTCTTTGCTCGCGAAAACGGCATCGACATGGACACGATCCGGGTCGAGCCCGTGGGCTTTCCGACGCGTGAGCCGATGCTGGCGGAAAATCAGGTGGATGCGGTGACGGGCTTTTCCTTCACCTCTTCGCTGAACCTCAAACGCCTTGGCGTCCCGGCCGAGGATATCTCGGTCATCCTGATGGCCGATCACGGGCTCGATCTCTATGGCAACGCCATCATCGTGAACACCGACTTTGCCGAGGCCAACCCCGAGGCCGTGACGGGCTTTCTGCGCGCCGTCGCGCATGGCCTGCACGATGTCGCGGCGGACCCGGCATCGGGCGTCCAGATGCTGATCGCGCGCAACCCGGCCGCCGACCCGGAGCTGGAGCTCGAACGGCTTCAACTCGCGCTCGACCAGAACATCCTTACGGACTGGGTCATGGAAAACGGCCTGGGCGGGATTGACGAGGCCCGTTTCGCCAACGCGATCGAGCAGATCCGCGAAACCTACGAATTCCAGAACGAACCTGACGCAAGCCTCTACTTCACCGATGCCTATCTGCCCGACGATGGCAGCCTGAGCTTCGAATGATCACAGCCGCGCCCCTTGCCCAGGCGGGGGGCGCGACGGACGGACCGATGACAAACCTCATTGAAATCAAGGGCGTCTCACACGCCTACCAAACGGCAAGCGGGCCTTTGCCGGTGCTGGACAAGCTGGATGTGTCGATCCCCGAGGGCACGTTCTGCGCGGTTGTCGGCCCCTCGGGCTGTGGCAAGTCTACCCTCACCAGGCTCATCGCGGGGCTTCTGCGCCCCGACAGCGGCGAGGTCTGGCTGCACGGAGAGCTTGTCCGCTCCCCCCGCGCGACGGTCGGCATGGCCTTTCAGAACCCGGTCCTGCTGGAATGGCGGACGATCCTGCAGAACGTCATCCTGCCGCTGGAGATCGTGGCGCCCCGGATGCCACGGGCGCAGAAAGAGACCCGCGCGCGCGAGCTTCTGGCGCTGGTCGGCCTTGAGGGGTTCGAGGACAAGCGCCCGTCGGAGCTTTCGGGCGGGATGCGGCAGCGGGCCTCGCTCTGCCGGGCAATCGTGCACCGCCCGGAAATCCTGATCATGGATGAACCCTTCGGCGCGCTCGACGCCTTCACGCGGGAAGATCTGTGGCAACTGATGCACAAGCTGCGCGCGGAAGAGCCCTTCACAGCGCTTCTCATCACCCATGACCTGCGGGAAAGCGTCTACCTTGCCGATCAGGTGCTGGTTCTGTCGGGGCGCCCGGCCCGCACGCAGTTCCGGCTCGATATCCCGCTCGCCGGTACGCGCCCGCTCGACATGCTCTATTCGCCGCAATCCGTGGAATGGCTTGCGGAACTGCGCGACCAGATCGAGATTGCTCAGGGCCGCGCCCCGGTCCGCCAGCGGGAGGCCGCGCAATGACCGACCGCTGGCGCAAGATCGTCGTGCCGCTGGCCGCGATCGTGATCTTCCTGATCGCATGGGAATGGCTGGTCTGGTTCATGGCCTGGCCACGTTACAAGATGGCCGCCCCCTCGGATATCTGGCCGGCCTTCTGGCGATTCCGGCATCTGTTCCTCGAATATGGCTGGCAGACGCTGTGGCGCACCGTGGTGGGGCTTTGTCTCGCTGTCGTCGTCGGCACGGCGTTCGGCATGATCATGGGGTTCTCGCGCACGATGCGCGACGCGCTCTATCCGCTTCTGGTGGGGTTCAATGCGGTGCCAAAAGCGACGGTCGTGCCGGTGATCGCGCTGATGTTCGTCGGTCAGCACGATTTCAACACGATCCTGATCGCCTTCCTGATCTCGTTCTTCCCGATCTCGGTCTCGGTCGCCATCGGCCTTTCGACGCTGGAGCCCGAATATCGCGACATCCTCCGCTCGCTCGGGGCGTCGCGCTTCACGATCTTCCGCAAGATCGCGCTGCCGAAAACGCTGCCCGAATTCTTCGGGGCGACCAAGGTGGCCGCCACGCTCGCCTTCATCGGCACCAACCTGATGGAGATCGTGGAACCGCATGGGCGCGGGCTGGGGCATCTGTTCAACAGCGGCAAGATCAGCGCCGATTACCCGCTGATGTTCGCGGTGCTCATCGCGCTCGCCTTTCTGGGCATCCTTCTCTACTACGCGGTCGTTATCCTGGAACGCATTTTCGCCGGCTGGGCCGATCGCAGCACCGCCTGACCGGCTCTCTCTTGCAGAGCTGTCACATGGCGGCTATATGACCCATCGAGAGGTTGGCGCGGGCAGGCGCCTCGCCAACCCGGTCAGGTCCGGAAGGAAGCAGCCGTAACGAGCCCCGCTTGGGTCGTTGTCCAGCCTCTCACCCCTCCCCGACGTCCCGAAGCCACTGGCATTTCCCCGCCCCCGGCATTAGCTTGGCGCGACCAAGGAAGGGTGCCAATGTCCGAAACCGCTGCCTATCAGGTTCTTGCCCGCAAATACCGCCCCGCAACCTTTGCCGACCTGATCGGGCAAGAGGCGATGGTGCGCACGCTCAAGAACGCATTCGCAGCGGACCGGATCGCCCATGCCTTCGTGATGACCGGGGTGCGGGGGGTCGGCAAGACGACGACCGCGCGGATCATCGCCAAGGGGCTGAACTGCGTCGGGCCTGACGGCACGGGCGGGCCCACGACCGAACCCTGCGGCACCTGCGAACATTGCCGCGCCATCGCCGAGGGGCGCCATGTCGATGTGATGGAGATGGACGCCGCCTCGCGCACCGGCGTCGGCGACATCCGCGAAATCATCGAGTCGGTGCATTACCGGGCCGCCAGCGCGCGCTACAAGATCTACATCATCGACGAGGTTCACATGCTCTCGAACAGCGCGTTCAACGCGCTGCTCAAGACATTGGAGGAACCCCCGGCCCATGTGAAGTTCATCTTTGCGACAACGGAAATCCGCAAGGTCCCGGTCACGGTCCTGTCGCGCTGCCAGCGCTTTGACCTGCGCCGGATCGAGCCCGAGGTGATGATGACGCATCTCGCGCGCGTCGCGGGGCTGGAAGGGGCGCAGATCGCGCCCGACGCCATGGCGCTCATCACCCGCGCCGCCGAAGGGTCGGTCCGCGACGCCATGAGCCTGATGGATCAGGCGATTGCCCATGGCGCCGGCGAAACCACCGCTGAACAGGTCCGGGCCATGCTCGGGCTTGCGGACCGGGGGCGGGTGCTCGACCTCTTCGATCTGGTGATGAAAGGCGCGGCGGCCGACGCGCTGGCCGAGCTTTCCGCCCAGTATGCGGATGGCGCCGACCCGATGGCCGTGCTGCGCGATCTGGCAGAGGTCACCCACTGGATCAGCGTCATCAAGATCACGCCCGAGGCCGCCGAAGACCCGACCGTCCCGCCCGACGAACGTGCGCGCGGCCTGCGCATGTCCGAGGCGCTGCCGATGCGGGTTCTGACGCGGATGTGGCAGATGCTGCTAAAGGCGCTGGAAGAGGTCGCGCAGGCCCCGAACGCCATGATGGCGGCCGAAATGGCGATCATCCGGCTGACCCATGTGGCCGACCTGCCCTCGCCCGAGGAACTGGTGCGGCAGCTTCAGTCCATGCCCCCGCCGGCGCCCGGCGGCACGCCGCCCGCAGGTGGACGCTCTGCCCCGAACGGAAGCGGGGCGCGCAACGGATGGCAGGCCGCCGCGCCGGGCAATGGCCAGCCGGGGCCCGCGATGCAGCAGGCGCCCGGCTCTCACGGCCCAACCGCGCATGGTCCAACCACACACGGCCCCACGGCGCATGGGGCCGCGACCGCGCAGGCCCTCGCGGCCCAGGCCGGGCTTGCCGCCTATCCGAGCTTTGACCACATCGTCGCCCTGATCCGCGACAGCCGCGACATGAAGCTGCTGGTCGAGGTGGAAACGCATCTGAGGCTCGCGCGCTATGCGCCCGGCCGGATCGAGTTCCAGCCCACGCCCGAGGCCCCGCCCGACCTTGCGGCGCGGCTCGCGCAGCGGCTGCAGTCGTTGACGCATCAGCGCTGGGGCGTGAGCCTTGTGAACGAGGGCGGCGGGCAGACCATCGCGGAAGCCCGTGCCGCCGACCGGCTGGCGCTGGAGGCAGAGGCCCGTCAGCATCCGCTGGTCCAGGCGGTGCTCGAGGTCTTTCCCGGCGCCCGGATCAGCGATATCCGCACGCCCGAGGCACTGGAAAAACAGGCCGCGACCGAGGCCCTGCCCGAGGTCGAGGACGAATGGGACCCCTTCGAAGAGGAGTGACGAAATGATCAAGGGATTGGGCGGTTTTGGCGACATGGCCAAGATGATGAAAGCCGCGCAGGAAATGCAGGGCAAGATGGCGACCCTGCAGGAGGATCTTGAAAAGATCACCGTCACCGGCGAAAGCGGCGCGGGCCTCGTCAAGGCGACGGCCAGCGCCAAGGGCGATCTGGTGGCGCTCGACATCGACCCGTCGATCTTCCGCCCCGAGGACAAGGAGGTCGTCGAGGACCTGATCCTTGCGGCGATCAAGGATGCGCAACAGCGCGCCGGCGACCGCGCGCAGGAAGAGATGCGCAAGATTTCCGACGCGATGGGCCTGCCCGCGGGCATGAAGTTCCCGTTCTGACGTGTCCGACACCCGGCGCGAGATCGATACCCTGATCGAGGCCCTGGCGCGCCTGCCCGGGCTTGGGCCCCGATCGGCGCGGCGGGCGGTGCTTTACCTGCTGCAACGGCGCGGGACGCTGATGCTCCCGCTCGCGCAGGCGATGGAAGCCGTTGCCCAGACCGCGCGCGATTGTCTTGTCTGCGGCAATATCTCGACCGACGATGTCTGCCCGATCTGCGCGAACGAGGCTCGCGCGACGGGCGAACTGTGCGTCGTCGAGGATGTGGCCGACCTCTGGGCGATGGAACGAGCGGGCGTCTTTCGCGGGCGGTATCATGTGCTGGGCGGCACCCTCTCGGCGCTCGATGCCGTGGGACCTGAGGAACTGCGCATCCCGCAGCTGATCCGCCGCATCGCGGACGAAGGCGTGCGGGAAATCATCCTTGCCCTCAACGCGACGGTGAATGGCCAGACGACCGCGCATTACATCGCGGACGCGCTTTCCGGCAGCGGCGTCGCGGTGACGACGCTTGCCCAGGGCGTGCCCATCGGCGGAGAGCTCGACTATCTCGACGATGGCACGATCTCGGCGGCGCTGCGATCCCGGCGCAGTTTCTAGCGCCGGAACCCTTGCCCCCGGCCAAAGGTTCACTTGCCGTAACCAGCGAGGAGCCTGACATGACCGAGCGTGACAAGCGAGACGACGACACCCGCACCGATGCGGCAGGCTATGACATCACGCCACCGCCCCTGCGCCCCGACCAGCATTCCGAAAATCCGGGTTTGCATGATGAGGTCGCGCCTGCGCAGGAAGGCTGGAGAGAATTCGACACCGAGCGTGACCCAGCGGACTGGAAAGCCGACGAACCCTATCCCGAAACACCCGATGCAGAAGAGGCCACGCTGGACGACCTGCCGGACCTGCCCGAAGGCGATCTTTCGGAGAGGATCATCACGCTTCTGGAGGACTCTGACCTCACCATCTCCGACCTCTCGGTCGAGCGCAAGGGCACGACGATCATCCTGCGCGGCACCGCCGAGACGAATGCCGACCGGGCGCGCGCCGTGGATCTTGCCGTGGCGGTTCCCGGCGTCGATCACGTCGAGAACCTGCTTGCCGCCGACCATGCGTCGGACAGTGCGGAGGGCTAGCCGCGCAGGCTGCCCCCCGACACCTTGGTGACCTTTTCGATGATACGGGCGCTGACCGCCTCGATCTCCTCTTCGGTCAGCGTCCGTTCCACGGGCTGCAGCCGCACGGTCAAGGCAAGGCTCTTTTTCCCCTCGCCCATCTGCGCTGCCGCCTTTGGGCCGGTGAATTCATCAAAGACACGCACGCTTTCGATCAGGGCCTTGTCGGCCCCTTGGGCGGCATTCACCAGCGTCAGCGCCTCTACCCGTTCGTCGACCACGAAGGCAAAGTCGCGCTCCACCGCCTGAAGGCCGCTGGCGGCAAGCGCCGGCCGTGCCAAGGTCCGCGACTTCGGATAGGGCGCGTTTTCCAGCAGAACCGTAAAGGCAACCGCCGGTCCCTTGATGTCGAGCGTGGCGAGAACCCTGGGATGCACCTCGCCGAAGGTCGCGAGCACGAGTTTCGGCCCCAAAGTCATCTGCCCCGCGCGTCCGGGATGAAACCAGCCCGGAACGTTCCGCCCGATCTGGACCTTGGCAGGCGCACCGATGGCCGCGAGCACCGCCTCGGCATCGGCCTTTGCGTCATAGATATCCACGTTGCGGCGGCTGCCATGGGGATCGCGCGCGGCGGCCGCCCCGACCAGAAGGCCCGCCGCCTGAATATGCTGCTCGCCCGGCTCACCGCCGCTGAAGGCCGCGCCCACCTCGAACAGCGCCAGATCTGCAAAGCCCCGTGCCTGATTGCGCGCAGCCGCCAGCAGAAGGCCCGGCAGCAGGTCGGGCCGCAGATGGGTCATTTCCGACGAGATGGGGTTCTGCAGCCGCACCGCATCGTCCCCGCCGCCGAACAGCGCGGCAGAGGCTGCGTCGATGAAGCTGTAGGTGACGCATTCGTTATATCCGAGGCCCGCAAGCTGCCGCCGCGCCGCCTGTTCCCGGCGCTGCATCGGCGTCAGGATCGGGCGCGGTACGCCCGCCTGCGCCCGGGGCAAGGGCCGTCCCTTGAGCTTGGTGAGGCTGGCGATCCGCGCAACCTCTTCGATCAGATCGGCCTCGCCCAGCACATCGGGGCGCCAGCTGGGCGGGATCGCCTCGTCGCCCTCCAGCCGGAAGCCGAGCGCCTCAAGCGTCGCGCGCTGATCGGCCTCGGGGATATCCATCCCGACAAGGCTGATGACGCGGGCCGGATCGAACCGGTAGCGGCGCGTGGTGTCGGGCACTGCGCCGTCCATCACGACATGGCCGGGTTCGCCGCCGCAAAGCTCCAGCACCATCTTTGTCGCAAGTTCCAGCCCCGGCAGCGTGAATTCCGGGTCCACCCCGCGTTCGAAACGGTAACGCGCATCGGAATTGATCCGCAGCGCGCGGCCCGTGGTGGCAATGGTGATCGGGTCCCAATAGGCGGATTCCAGGAACACGTCGACGGTTTCGGCGGTGCAGCCGGAATGTTCGCCGCCCATGATCCCGGCAAGGCTTTCGACGCCCTGATCGTCCGCGATCACCATCTGACCTTCGCCCAGGGAATAGGTCTTGCCGTCGAGCGCCAGCAGGCTTTCCCCCTCGCGCGCCGGACGGATGTGCAAATTGCCCTGCACCTTGGCCATGTCAAAGACGTGCAGCGGGCGGTTCAGGTCGAAGGTGAAGAAGTTGGTGATATCGACCAGCGCCGAGATTGGTCGCAGCCCGATGGCGCGTAACCGTTTTTGCAACCAGTCGGGGCTTGGCCCGTTCTTCACGCCGCGGATGACACGGCCGGCGAAAAGGGGGCAGCCCTTTTCCTTCAGGCCCGGGTCGATGCTTACCGTGATCGGGCTGTCGAAACGCCCCTCGACCGCCGGAACCTCTTGCGGTTTCAACCGCCCCAGCCCCCGTGCCGCCAGATCGCGCGCGATGCCACGCACGCCGAGCGCGTCGGGCCGGTTCGGCGTGATCTTGATATAGATCATCGGGTCGTTGAGGCCGCGATAATCGATGAAGCGCGCGCCCAGCGGCGCGTCCTCGGGCAGGTCGATGATGCCGTCATGGTCGTCCGACAGCTCCATCTCGCGTTCGGAACAGAGCATCCCGTTCGATTCCACGCCCCGGATCACCCCCGGCTTGAGGTCCACGCCCGTGCCCGGAACATGCGTCCCCACCGGCGCAAAGACCCCCACAAGCCCCGTCCGCGCATTGGGCGCACCACAGACGACCTGAACCTCTTCCATCCGGCCGCCGGGGCCATCGGGATAGGTCGCCACACGGCAGAGCCGCAGGCGGTCGGCATTGGGGTGCTGCACCGCCTCGATCACCTTCGCGATACGAAAGGCGCCCAGCTTTTCGGCCGGGTCCGAGACCTCCTCGACCTCCAGCCCCAGATCGGTGAGGGCGTAAAGAATGTCATCCAGCGACGCCTCGGTCTCGAGGTGGTCTTTGAGCCAGGAGAGGGTGAATTTCATTGTGTTATCCCGAGACGGTTCATGACGATGATCGTCAAAATGGTCGTTATGATCGGGAGACCGACCGAAATCAGAAGCTGAGAGCTCGCAGAGGCAAGCCACCTTCGTAATCTGCTGAGGGGCATGTTTGACCGTAGATCGCGCAACCTCTCGAATCCCGGAAGCATAAGCAAGGTGTGTCGAAAGTCGCCGCCCTGAGACTCATGGATTTCCGCCCATCGCTGCTCCCCAAACTGTCGCAGGTAGTACCGCACTTCCACGCCTTGCAAAGGGATCGCTGCGCCCTCTGGCTTTGGTACGGAGTGATCCGTCGTCCAGCGATAGGACGCTCGATCATCATTCACTAGAAATGCCACCCTGGACGGAGCCGACTTCTCGAGAATCTCCAGCAGGAGCCTCTCCGCCTTCTCATCCCACCTCACCTGCTCAGCCCCCCCGGCAGGCTCGGCATGTCGAGCGCCGCGAAGCCGTAGTTCCGCAGCCAGCGCAGGTCGCTCTCGAAGAAGGCGCGGAGGTCGGGGATGCCGTATTTCAGCATGGCGATCCGGTCGATGCCCATGCCAAAGGCAAAGCCCTGCCATTCATTCGGGTCGATCCCGCCGGACCGCAGCACATGCGGGTGCACCATGCCGGACCCAAGGATCTCCATCCAGCTGTCGCCCTGCCCGATCTTGAGCTGCCCGCCTTCCCAGGAACAGCGGATATCGACCTCGGCCGACGGCTCGGTGAAGGGGAAGTGGCTGGCGCGGAAGCGCAGTTCGACCTGATCGACCTCGAAGAAGGCGCGGCAGAATTCCTCCAGCACCCATTTCAGGTTGGCCATCGACAGATCGCGGTCGATCGCCAGCCCCTCGACCTGGTGGAACATCGGCGTATGGGTCTGGTCCATGTCCATGCGATAGACGCGGCCCGGCGCGATCACGCGGATCGGCGCGCCCTGAGCCAGCATCGCCCGCACCTGAACCGGGCTGGTATGGGTGCGCAGCACATGCGGCGGGCGGTCGTCGCCGGGGGCGCGGTGCATGAAGAACGTGTCATGCTCCTGCCGGGCCGGGTGTTCCGGCGCGATGTTGAGCGCGTCGAAGTTATACCAGTCGCTTTCGACCTGCGGCCCCTCGGCCACGGAAAAGCCCATATCGGCAAAGATCGCCGTCAGTTCCTCCATCACCTGGCTGACGGGGTGGATGGTGCCCATGCGGCGCGGACGGCCCGGCAGCGTCACGTCGAGCCATTCGGCCTGCAGCCGTTCGTTCAACGCGGCATCGGCAAGCGCTGCCTTTTTCGCCCTCAGCGCGGCGTCGATTTCGTCCTTGAGCGCGTTGAGCGCGGGCCCCGCCACCTGCCGTTCTTCGGGCGTCATCTTGCCCAGTTCGCGCATCCTGAGGCTGACTTCGCCCCTCTTGCCGAGTGCTGCCAGACGAAGCTCTTCCAGCGCGGCCTCATCCCGGGCACCGCCGATGCCCTCCAGAAACCTGGCCTTCAACGCGTCGAGATGTTCCATGGCGCCCTCATGCAGTCATTGCGCGCCGGGGATAGCACAGAGCGCCTTGATTGCAAGCGCGGGGCACAAGAAAAACCCCGCCTGCCGGGGCAGACGGGGTTGCGGTTTTCGCAGCGGTCGCAGCCTCAGGCGGCGACGGCGGCCTTGGCGCGGGTCACGATGGCGCCGAACGCCTCGGGCTCATGCACCGCGAGATCGGCGAGAACCTTGCGGTCCACCTCGATCCCGGCCACGGCCAGCGCGTTGATGAAGCGCGAATAGGTCAGCGCCGGGTCGATCTCGCGCACTGCGGCGTTGATCCGCTGAATCCAGAGCGCGCGGAAATTGCGCTTGCGGGTCTTGCGGTCGCGGGTGGCGTATTGGTTGGCCTTGTCCACCGCCTGCGTGGCCGTGCGGAAGTTCGTGCCACGGGCGGCGTAATAGCCCTTGGCGGCCTTGACGACCTTGCGGTGACGGGCGTGGGTAACCTTGCCGGATTTAACGCGTGCCATTGTCCAGCCTCCTTAGCGGTCGTAGGGCATGTAGGTCTTGACGATCTTGGTGTCGGGTGCCGAAAGCACCGTCGTCCCACGAGCGTCACGGATGAACTTGGTCGTCCGCTTGATCATGCCATGCCGTTTGCCGGCCTGACCGACCTTGACCTTGCCGGTCGCGGTCATCTTGAAGCGCTTCTTGGCGCTGGACTTGGTCTTCATCTTGGGCATTTCCATCTCCTTTTCAGGCGGTTTACGCGCGACTCGGCATGCCACATGGGCCGGACGCGCGGGTATAGAGCGGGGCGTATAGGCGGCCCGCCCCGGCTTGGCAAGCGGAAATCAGTTCACGATGCGGGCAAGGACATGGATCACGGCCTCGGCGATCAGGCCGGGGGCCGCCGGTCCGGGGTGCAGGTAGAACCCACCGCCGATCAACCCCGCGCCAAGCAGGGTCAGCACAAAGCCCGACCTCGGGCGCCGTTCATCGGCATAGGCGCCGGCGATCAGAACGATGCCGAAGCCCGCCAGAACCAGCCCCGCAACCAGCATCAGATCGACGGCCATCCTGCCCCCGCGCCAGAGGTGATGCGGCCATTATTCGGGATCGGTCCGGTAAATCAACCGTTCTTCGCAAGGCGCCACGCGCAGGATGTTGGTCGTGCCCTCGACATTGAAGGGCACGCCGGCAGTGACGACGATCTGGTCGGCCTCGGTTGCAAAACCGTAGTTGCGTGCGACCCGTGCGGCGCTGACCACGGCGCCCTTGAACCGGTCGACGGGATCGACAACCTCGCAATGGGTGCCCCAGGTCAGCGAGAGACGGCGGGCCGTTTCCCGGATGGAGGTCAGCGCGATGATCGGAACGCGCGGACGTTCACGGGCCACCAGCGAGCCGGTCGTGCCCGACTGGGTGAAACAGCAGATCGCCCGGATCTCCGTGGCCTCGGCGATTTCGCGGGCTGCGGCGACGATACCGTCGGCGATGGTCTTGCGAACAACCTTGCGGCTCGACTCGATGACGTCGCGATAGGTCTGGTCGCTTTCGACCTCGATGGCGACGTTGTTCATCGTCGTCACCGCCTCGACCGGATAGTTGCCCGCCGCGCTCTCGGCCGAGAGCATGACGGCGTCCGCCCCCTCATAGATGGCGGTGGCGACGTCCGACACCTCGGCCCGGGTCGGCATCGGGCTGTCGATCATGCTTTCGAGCATCTGGGTCGCGACGATCACCGGCTTGGCGGCCGCACGGGCAAGGCGGACCAACCGCTTTTGAATCGGCGGCACGTTCTGGACGGGCAACTCGACACCCAGATCGCCCCGAGCCACCATGATCCCGTCGGAGACCGCCAGAATCTCCGGATAGGCCTTCACCGCCGCCGGTTTCTCGATCTTCGAGAGGATCGCCGCCCGCCCGCGTGCAAGGCCGCGCGCTTCATCGACATCGGCGGCACGTTGCACGAACGAGAGCGCGAGCCAGTCGACCCCCAGTTCGCAGACGAATTCCAGATCGCGACGGTCCTTGTCAGACAGGGCGGCCAGCGGCAGCACGACGTCGGGCACGTTCACGCCCTTGCGGTTCGAAATGATGCCGCCGGCGATCACCACGCAATCGGCAAAGTCCGGACCGCAGGCATTCACCTTGAGGCGGATCTTGCCGTCATTGACCAAAAGCGTTGCCCCCGGCTCCAGCGCCTCGAAAATCTCGCGGTGGGGAAGACAGACGCGATTCACATCGCCCTCGGCCGGATCGAGATCCAGACGGAAGGCGGCACCGGCGTTCAGCATCTCCTCGCCATTGGCAAAGGTGCCGACCCGCAGCTTTGGACCTTGAAGATCGGCAAGGATGCCGATCGGGCGGCCCATATCGGCCTCGATCTGCCGGATGATCGCGTGCCGGGCGGCGATTTCATCATGGCTGCCATGGCTCATGTTCAGGCGGAACACATCTGCCCCTGCCTCGAACAGCGCCCGGATCGTTTCATAGGTGCTTGATGCAGGGCCCAGCGTGGCCACGATCTTTACGTTGCGAAGGCGTCTCATCCTGCCTCATTTCCCTGTGTTCGTATCAGCGTTTCAAATCAGGTTTGAAATCGCGATGGGCCGCAGCCTGTATGGCGGAATTCACCCATGGGGGCAACTGGCGCTTTACCCTACAGACGGTTAAAGGCAGGTGACAAACAGGGAAAGACAATGCAGCACCAGCCATTTTTCGTGGAAGGCGCCGAGCGTCCGGCGCGCTGGCTCATCACCTGCGACCACGCGTCGAACACCGTGCCGCCGTGGGTCAATGGCGGCACGCTGGGCATCGCGCCTGCGGATATGGCGCGGCATATCGCCTATGACGTGGGTGCGGCGGATCTGGCGCGCGCGCTCGCGGCGCGGCTGGATGCCCCTTTCCTGCGCTCTGACTTCTCGCGTCTCGTGATCGACCCCAACCGGGGCGAGGATGACCCGACGCTGGTGATGAAGCTTTACGACGGCACGATCATTCCCGCGAACCGCCATGTCGGGCCGAATGAACGCGAGGATCGGCTCAACCGACTTTATCGCCCCTATCATGCGGCGCTTGAAAGGCTCGCCGGGCGGCGCCCCGATACGGTGATCGTGGCGATCCACAGCTTTACCCCATGTCTGCGCGGGCGCCCCCCGCGGCCCTGGCATGTCGGTATCCTTTTCGCGGATGATGTGCGACTTGCGCGTCCCCTTCTCGACCTGCTTCATGCCGAGACCGACCTCTGTGTGGGCGAGAACGAGCCCTATCTGGGGCACCTTCCCGGCGACAGCATCGACCGCCATGCCCTTGCCCCGGGGCGGCCCAATGTTCTGATCGAACTGCGCAACGACCTGATCGCCTCGCCGGGGGACGCCGAGGCATGGGCCGCGCGGCTGGCACCCCTGCTTGAAGCCGCGCTGACGAAGGCCAATCTTTGATCCGACAAAGGAGATGACCGATGGATGACGCCACCCGCACCGAACTGGAAGCCGCCGCCTTTCGCCGCCTGATGGAGCACCTGCTGGAAAAGCGCCCGGAGGTGCAGAACATCGACCTGATGAACCTGGCGGGGTTCTGCCGCAACTGCCTGAGCCGCTGGTATCAGGAGGCCGCGAATGCGCGCGGCATCGAGATGGACAAGGAAGAGGCCCGCGAGATCGTCTATGGGATGCCGTATGACGACTGGCGTGCCCGCCACCAGCGCGAAGCCTCGGACGATCAGAAGGCGGCCTTCGAGACCGCGTTCCGGGAAAACGTCGGCGAGAAATGAAAAGGCCGCGCAACTGCGCGGCCCCTTGATCCGGAAGGTCTGACCCGGAAGGCCCGCGGGGCCTTGCCCCCTGTCGCCTTAGGGTCCTCTTGCGGATGCGTCGGCTGTCAGACGGCAGCCTTGCGCATCTCATCCAGATAGATTTCCCGCAGGCGCGCCGCCACGCGGCCCGGCTTGCCGTCGCCAAGCGTCGCGCCGTCGATCTCGACCACCGGCATCACGAAAGCCGAAGCCGAGGTGATGAAGGCCTCATCCGCCGCCTGCGCTTCCTCGATGGTAAAGGCGCGCTCCTCGACCTCCATCTGCGCCTCGCGGGCGCAGCGCAGCACGGCGGCACGGGTAATCCCGTGCAGGATCTCGTTGCCCAACTGCCGGGTGATGATCTTGCCGCCCTTGACGATATAGGCGTTGTTCGAGGTGCCCTCGGTCACCTTGCCATCCTCGACCAGCCAGGCGTCGTCGGCCCCGGCCTTCTTGGCCATCATCTTGCCCATCGACGGGTAAAGAAGCTGCACCGTCTTGATGTCGCGACGCCCCCAGCGGATATCGGGGATCGAGATGACCTTGATGCCCGTCTTTGCGACCGGATTATCGGCCAGACCGGGCTTCGACTGGGTGAAAAGCACCACTGTCGGTTCGGCATCCACGGGGAAGGCGAAATCCCGGTCCGCCGCGCCGCGCGTGACCTGCAGATAGATCATCCCGTCGACAAGTTCGTTGCGCGCCACCAGCTCGCGGTGGATCTCAAGCAACTCATCCTCGGTCAGCGGGGCCTTCATGTCGAGTTCGTTCAGCGAGCGTGCCAGCCGGCGGGCATGGCCCGCAAAGTCGATGAGCTTGCCGCCAAGAACGCTTGTCACCTCATAGACGCCATCGGCCATCAGGAAGCCGCGGTCAAAGATCGAGACCTTTGCCTCTTCCTCCGGCAGGTAGTCGCCATTCACATAGACAGTCCGGCTCATCATTCTCTCCTTCAGCCCCAAAGCGCCGCCTGCGCGGGATGCACGCCCGCCTCGTCATATTGCAGCGGATGGTCGCGGTCTTCCGCCAGAAGCAGCGGCCCGTCAAGATCGGTGACCGCAACGCCCTGCGCCACCAGCACCGCCGGTGCCATCGCCAGCGACGACCCCACCATGCAGCCGACCATCACCTGATACCCCTCTGCCAGCGCCTGCGCCTTCAGCGCCAGCGCCTCGGTCAGCCCGCCGGTCTTGTCGAGCTTGATGTTCACCATGTCATACTTGCCCTTCAGGGCAGGCAGGCTGTGGCGGTCATGGCAGCTTTCATCCGCGCAGACCGGCAGCGGGCGCGCGATCTCGGCCAGCATGTCGTCCTGCCCGGCGGGCAGCGGCTGTTCGACCATCGCCACGCCCAGCCGCAGCAGATGCGGCGCAAGCTCGGAATAAACCTCGGCTGTCCAGCCTTCGTTCGCATCCACCACGATCCGAGCCGAGGGCGCACCGGCCCGCACAGCCTCCAGCCGCGCCATGTCGTCGGGCGTGCCCAGCTTGATCTTGAGCACGGGGCGATGCGCGTTGCGCGCCGCTGCGGCCTGCATCCGCTCGGGCGTGTCGAGCGACAGGGTAAAAGCCGTAATCTCCGGCCCCGGCGCGGCAAGGCCCGCCAATTCCCAGACCCTCTTGCCGGTCGTCTTGGCCTCAAGATCCCACAGGGCGCAATCGACCGCATTGCGCGCGGCCCCGGCAGGCAGAAGGCCCTGCAGCGCCTGCCGGTCGAACGGCACCGAAAGCCCCTCGATCTGCGCCGTGACGCTTTCGAGCGTTTCGCCATAGCGGGCATAGGGAACGCATTCGCCCCACCCCTCATGCGCGCCGTCACCGATCCGCACGGTCAGGACGCGCGTTTCCGTCCGGCTGCCGCGGCTGATGGTAAAGACTTCCGCAAGGCGAAACGTGTCGGGGGTGACGGTCAGACGCATGAACTCTCCTTCCGGCCCGGACAGGCCCGGGCCAATTCTGTCGCTGCGGATCAGATCAGATTGCCGCCAGCGCGTCCACCAGACGCCCGGCGCCATGGCGGAACGGATCGACGGCCGGCAGGCCCATCTCCGCCTCGACCTGGGCCAGATAGGCCTGCGCCTCTTCCTCGGTCATGTGCTGGGTGTTGACCGAGATGCCCACGACCTGCACCTGCGGGTTCGCAACACGCGCCATCAAAAGCGCCGCGTCCCGCAATTCCGCGAGCCCGGGCAGCGTGTAGTCCGGCAGGCCCCGCATATGGGCGCGGGTGGGTTCGTGGCACAGGACCAGCGCGTCGGGCTGCCCGCCATGGATCAGCGCCAGCGTGACGCCCGAATAGGACACGTGGAACAGGCTGCCCTGCCCCTCGATCAGGTCCCAGTGGTCGGGATCGTTGTCGGGGGTCAGCCACTCGATCGACCCGGCCATGAAATCGGCGATCACCGCGTCCAGCGGCACGCCCTCACCCGTAATCAGGATGCCGGTCTGGCCGGTCGCACGAAAGGTCGACTTCATCCCCCGGGCGCGCATCTCACGATCCATGGCGAGCGCGGTGTACATCTTGCCGACCGAGCAATCCGTGCCGACGGCGAGCATCCGCTTGCCGGCGCGTTTCTTGCCGTTCGCGATCGGGTAATCCACCACCGGAACGCGCACGTCATGCAGGCTGCGCCCATGGCGTTCTGCGGCGGCAACCAGTTCAGGTTCGTCCCGCAACAGGTTGTGCAGGCCGCTTGCCAGGTCGAACCCCTCGGCCAGCGCGGCGACCAGAACCTCGATCCATGCCGGGGAGATCACCCCGCCCCGGTTCGCGACGCCGACCACGAGCGTCTTGCAGCCCGCCGCCCTGGCCTCGGCCAGGGTCATGTCGGGCAGGCGCATATCGGCCTTGCAACCGGGCATCCGGAACTGGCCGATGGCAAATTCGGGGCGCCAGTCGCGGATGCCCTGCGCAACCTTGGCCGCAAGCGCATCCGGTGCGTCGCCGAGGAAAAGAAGATAGGGGGTCTGAATCATGGCGCACCTCTCCTGTGTTTCCCGGAGAATGCGGCATCTCCGACCGAATGTCCGTGATTTTTGCGGGCGCAGCAGAGGGCGGTAAGCAATAATTCCGCGGTAAGCTGGTGCAGCGCGCAAATTTCTTCTGTTATTCTTTTTCTGCACGAGTTTTAATCTCACGTCCAAGGGTTTATGCGCAGTTTTCTGCGCGCGCAAACAACACTTGAAACTTTTCGCGCAACTTCGTATCCATCAAGGCGATCATATGGAAACAAAATTACCAGCCCGATGAGCTTCCGCATCCAGCCTGCGCCGCCCGCCCGCCCCAATCGCTGCCAACTCTTCGGGCCGGGCTCTCGTCCGGCGATCTTCGAGAAGATGGCGCAAAGCGCAGCGGACGTGATCAACCTCGATCTCGAAGACTCGGTCGCCCCGGATGACAAGGCGGCCGCGCGCGCCAACATCATCCGCGCCATCGGCGAAGTCGACTGGGGGCGCAAATACCTCTCGGTGCGGATAAACGGCCTCGACACGCCCTATTGGTATCGCGACGTGGTGGACCTGCTGGAACAGGCCGGGGACCGTCTGGACCAGATCATGATCCCCAAGGTCGGCTGCGCTGCGGATGTCTATGCCGTGGATGCGCTGGTGACGGCAGTCGAGCGCGCCACGGGCCGCGAAAAGGCGATCAGCTTTGAAGTCATCATCGAATCCGCAGCCGGCATCGCACATGTGAACGAGATCGCTGCTGCCTCGCCACGCCTGCAGGCGATGAGCCTTGGCGCCGCGGATTTCGCGGCCTCCATGGGGATGCAGACGACCGGCATCGGCGGCACGCAGGAAAACTACTACATGCTGCAGGACGGCGCGCGCCACTGGTCCGACCCTTGGCACTGGGCGCAGGCCGCGATCGTCGCCGCCTGTCGCACCCACGGGCTGTTGCCCGTGGACGGGCCATTCGGCGACTTTTCCGACGATGAGGGCTTTCGCGCGCAGGCCCGGCGGTCGGCGACGCTGGGCATGGTGGGCAAATGGGCCATTCACCCCAAGCAGGTGGCGCTTGCGAATGAGGTTTTCACCCCGTCCGCCGCAGCGGTCGCCGAGGCGCGGGAAATCCTCGCGGCAATGGAACAGGCCCGGGCCGAGGGCGCTGGTGCGACTGTTTACAAAGGTCGTCTGGTAGATATAGNATAGCATCCATTCGGCAAGCCGAGGTGATCGTCCGGCAATCCGAGATGATCGCCGGCTGACAGATACCAGCCCCGTCCGGTTTGGGAGGACATGACGGGGATCTGGGAGGAGGCGCGCGCCCCGGCACCGTCCGGGGCGCGGCGTTGAATCCGGGTCTCGGCGACGGGCCGCACGAAGACTGTCCTACCGTTGCAAATGACCGCCCGGGCCGTCATATAGCAGCCAGTGACATTTCTGGAGCGTGGTCGATGAATTATCTCGAGTTCGAAAAGCCGCTGGCCGAAATCGAAGGCAAGGCCGAGGAGCTTCGGGCGATGGCCCGGTCGAACAAGGAGATGGATGTCGAGAAAGAGGCCTCGGCCCTCGACCGCAAGGCCGAAACGATGCTGCGGGACCTTTACAAGGACCTCACGCCGTGGCGCAAATGTCAGGTCGCGCGCCACCCCGACCGCCCGCATTGCCGCGATTATATCGACGCGCTTTTCACCGAATACACCTCGCTTGCCGGCGACCGGAACTTTGCCGACGACCATGCCGTGATGGGGGGGCTTGCGCGTTTCAACGACCAGCCGGTGATGGTGATCGGCCATGAAAAAGGCAACGACACCCGCACCCGTATCGAACGCAATTTCGGCATGGCGCGCCCCGAAGGGTACCGCAAGGCCATCCGGCTACTGGATATGGCGCACCGGTTCCGCATCCCGGTCGTGACGCTGGTCGACACCCCCGGCGCCTATCCCGGCAAGGGCGCCGAGGAACGCGGCCAGAGCGAGGCGATCGCCCGTTCCACCCAGAAATGCCTTGAGGTCGGCGTGCCGCTGATCTCGGTCATCATCGGTGAAGGCGGGTCGGGCGGCGCCGTGGCCTTTGCCACCGCGAACCGCGTCGCGATGCTGGAACATTCGGTCTATTCGGTGATCAGCCCCGAAGGCTGCGCCTCGATCCTGTGGAAGGACGCGGAAAAGATGCGCGAAGCTGCCGAGGCCCTGCGTCTCACTGCGCAGGACCTGCACAAGCTGGGCGTGATAGACCGGATCATCAAGGAACCGCTGGGCGGCGCCCATCGCGCCCCCTCCGAGACGATTGCAAGCGTCGGGCGCGCCATCGAGGTCATGCTCAAGGAGCTTTCGGGCAAGAAACCCGAGGCCCTGATCCGCGACCGCCGTCAGAAATTCCTCGACATGGGGACCAAGGGGCTGGCGGCCTGACCTACCACATCGTGGCGGCAGCCCGGGCGGGCCAGGCCGCGTCATAGGCGGCGCCGTCGAACCGGCCCTCGGTCATTTCCCGCAGGATGTCGCCCACGCTCGGCAACCCCTCCGATGCGTCGCCCGAGGTCCAGAGTCCGCTGCGCAGAATGGCGCGGGCGCATTGGCAATATATCTCGCCAAGCGACAGCACGATGACAGTGCGGGGCCGGATGCCGCGCCGCTCAAAGCTTTGGCAGAGACCGGTGTCGGCGGTCACCCCGGCACGTCCGTTGACCCGGATCACATTCGTCGCGCCTGGCACCATGAACATGAGCGAGGCGCGCCCGTCCGCGACGATATTGCGCAGCGAGTCGATGCGGTCGTTCCCTTTCCAGTCGGGCAGAGCCAGCGTCCCGGGATCAAGCTCGCGCACCACCGGGCCGTCATCGCCACGCGGGCTGGCATCGGTGCCCTCGGGCCCCACGGTCGTGAGGATGCAGAAACGGCTGCGCGCGATCCAGTTGCGATAGGCGGGCGTCATCCGGCGGGCGACCTTGGCGGTCGCCGCCTCGCCGGGGGTTCCGTAGTGACGCTCAAGCGCCTCGATGTTCGTGATCAATTCCATCCGTCGCCCCTTTGCTGGTGAAACCCGCCTCGGCCATAAGCGCGTCCGACGCGCTCTCGACCTCCCGCTCCAGCCGGGCGACGAAGACGTCCCTTGGCAGACCCGCCGGGATGGCCGGCAGAAATTCGACAACCGCAAGCCCCGGCCGGCGGTATATGCCGTGACGCGGCCAGAACACGCCGACATTCGTCGCGACAGGCACGCAATCCTGTCCAAGCTCATCATAAAGCGCGCCTGCCCCCGCCTTGTAGGGCCGCTGGACCCCCGGGGCGACCCGCGTTCCTTGCGGATAGATGATCAGCTGCCCGGGGTCCTGCCGCCCGCTGCGCACATCGGCCAGCATCTGCCGGACCGCCTGCCCCCGCTTGCCCCGATCAACGGGCACGCAGCCCATTCGCAGCGCATACCAGCCAAGGATCGGCGCCCATTTCAGTTCCTTCTTCATGATGAACTTGGGGCGCGGCAGCACGCTGACCATGAGGATGATGTCGAGAAACGACTGATGCTTGGCCGCGACCAGAACCTCTGTCTGCGGAACCTCACCTCGGATTTCGGACCGCAGGCCGACCATCACGCGGGCGCTGGTGCGGACCCAGCGGCAATAGGTGTGGACAGCGTCGAACACGGCTTCGCGCCGGAAGATCGCGAAGGGCGTGAACCAGATCGCAAGGATCGCCATCGCCAGATACATCTGGATGATGAACAAAAGCGACAGGACCCATTGCAGCGCGTAACGCATCAGTTCAGCCCCCTCAGGGCGCGCAGGGCCGCCGCCCGCGTCGCCGCGTAACCGACACCCCCAGCAAGCAGCGGGATCAGCAGGGGCCAGCCCCAATGCCAGCCCTGAAACCCGAGGCCGGTCAGGAAACCCCCTGCCTCGTCCGCCGCCGGCAAAAGGAACATGGCCAGCATCCCCGCACCCGTTCCCAGCGCCGCACCGCCCATCGCGCGCAGCGTAAAGCGCCGCACGAAGGCCTGCGCGATAAAGGCATCCCGCGCGCCCACCAGCCGCAGGACACGGATCACCTGCGCATTTGCCGATAGCGCGGCGGCGGCGGCAAGCGTGATCATCGCCGCGACCGCCCCGAGGATCAGCAGGACCGATGCCGCCGCCAGCAGCCGCAGCCGGTTCGCCGCGCTGACCAGCGGCTCCCGCCAGCGGGTATGGTCGTCATAGACCGCATCGGGTGCCTCGGCCCGCAACCGGAGCCGCAGGGCGTCCACGTCATAGCCGCTGCCCACGACCTCCACCAGTTGCGGCAAGGGCAATGTCTCGACCGGCAGATCGGGGCCGAACCAGGGTTCGAGCAGGGCGCGCTGTTCCTCGGGCGGAATGACCCGCGCCTGTGTCACGCCCGGCGTGGTTCGCAGAACCTCCAGCACCGCGGCAGTCTGCGTGCCCAGCTGATCCTCGGGCGCCGACAGACGCACGGTCGCGCTTTGGGCAAGGGCCGTTTCCCAGCGGTCGGCAAGCCGGCCCGAGGCGAGCGCGAGCGCAAGCGCAAAGACCGCCAGAAAGGCCATCGCCGCAGCGGTGAAGGTCGTCAGTCGCGCGGTATAGCCCGAGGGCGGGACGATCCGGTCCGCAGGGCCTTCCCCCAGCGACAGAAGCAATGCCAGTCGTTTCACAGATCTGCCCCCGCGAGCTGAAGCCGCCGGTTCTGGATGCGCAGCACACGGGCCGCGACCTGCGCCTTGGCGCTTCGGATCAGGTTCAGGTCATGGGTCGCGACCAGAACCGTCTTGCCCATCCGGTTGAGTTCGACCAGCAGGGTCAAAAGCCGCATCGACATGTCCCAGTCGAGATTGCCCGTCGGCTCATCCGCAAGGATCACATCGGGCGAAAGGATCACGGCCCGCGCCAGTGCCGCGCGCTGCCTCTCGCCGCCCGAAAGTTGCGGCGGCAGCGCCGCGGCCTGCGGGCGAAGCCCGACCCAGGTCAGAAGATCGCGCAGATCGTCGGGATGCGGGTCCATCCCCGACACCATGAGCGGGAGCGCGATATTCTCGGCGACGCTCAGATGGTCGAGAAAGGCGCAATCCTGATGCACGACGCCGATCTTGCGCCGGACCATTGCCACATCGTCCCGGCCGAGCGCCCGGACGTCCCGGCCAAAGACGTCGATCTGTCCCGCCGTCGGCAAAAGCTCGGCATAGCAGAGCTTGAGAAAGGTCGTCTTGCCCGCCCCCGACGGCCCGGTGAGGAAATGAAAGGACCCCGGCGCAAGGCGAAAGGTAATGTCTGAAAGAAGTTCGCCCCCGCCATAGCTGTAGGCGACATTCTGTAGGTCGATCACGCGATGCGCTCCTGCTGAGTTGGCCGCAATTTCGCCGAATGTCGCCCGGCTTTCAATCGCTGCCGACACAAAGGCTTGGATAATTCCGGGCCGATTGCTACAACATGCCGGAAGCCGGGGCCATGGCGCCGAAAGGGGCGAGTCACTTCACATGCGGTTGATCTGCCCGAACTGCACTGCACAATATGAGGTCGAGGAAAACGCCGTTCCGCCGCAGGGGCGCGACGTGGTCTGTTCGGCCTGCGGGCATGGCTGGTTCCATACCGGCGCGCAGTTGAACGATGTGCTTGTTCTTGCGGGCGATGCCCCGGGCGCGGCCACGCCGCCGCGCCGTCCACTTGATGCGGCGGTCGTGAACATCCTGCGCGAAGAGGCCGAGCGTGAGGCGAGGGCGCGCCGCGCCGCAACGACCAAAGACCCGGAACCTGCACCGCCCTCGGACGCGGCGACCGCCGAGGAACCGGTGCGTGACATCGGCGACATAACGGCAACCCTTCACGCGACGGCGCGACTGCGAACGGCGGAACGTCAGGCCGGGAAACGGCGCGGCTGGGGGATGGGGTTCGGCTTTGTCACGGGCGCGGCGGCGGCGTTGCTTGCGCTCTATCTTCTGGCGCCTGTGATCGCACGGGAATGGCCCGCCCTCGCCCCGGCCGCCGCCAGCTTTACCCAGCAGGTCAATATGGCGCGGCTCTGGCTCGACGATGGCCTGCGGGAAATCGGCATCCAGCCCCGGCCCTGAGCGACGGGTCAGAACCGGTCCAGAAGTCGCCGCAGGTAGTCCAGTTCCAGGTCCGGCCGCGTCTGGTCGCCCGAACGGCGCCGCAGTTCCTGCAAAAGCTCATCCGCACGGCGATAGACATCCTCCCCCTGAAGCAGGTTCTGGTCGGTGCCCAACTGGCCGCTGCCGCCGGGTTCGCGTCCCAGCGGATCGCGCTGCTGGCTTTCGGGATCGCTGCGTCCGGCCTGCTGGCCCTGCTGGCCGTTCTGATCCTGCTGGCCCTGCGCCATCGCCTCGCCCAGCTGACGCATTCCCTCGCGCAGCGCATCCATCGCCTCGGACTGGCGGTCCAGCGCGTCGCCGCCCCGCCCGTCGCGCAGGGCCTGTTCAGCCTCGTCCATCGCCCGCCCGGCCTCATCAAGCAGGCGGCGGGCGGCATCGCCCTCGGGCGTACCCTCGCCCGGCAGCGCCTCGCCCTGTTCGGCCAGCCGGTCGCGCAATTCCTGCTGACGTTCCGACAGGCCATCTTGCCCCTGTCCGCCCTGGCCTTCCCCCCCGAACCGTTCCTGAAGGTCGCGGAAGGTGTCGTCATTCAGGCCCTGCTGGTCGCGCAGGGTGTCGGCAAGGCCCTGCATCGCATCGCCCTCACCGTTTCCTTCGCCCTGCACGACCTGCATGTTCTCCATCATCTGGCGGAGCATCTCCATCAACTCGGCCGCCTCGGCCATCCGGCCCTCTTCCATCAGGCGCTGAAGCTCATCGAGCAGATCCTGAAGGTCCTGCCCGGACAGCGACATCTCGGGCGCCTCGGCCTGTTGGCGGTCGGGGTCGTTCTGCTGTTCCTGGGCAAGCTGGCGCATGTAATCCCGCAGGGCGTCGCGGTATTCCTGCATCAATTCGGCGATCTCGGACTCATCCGCGCCATTGCGCATCGCCTCTGACAGGCGGTCCTGCGCCCGCTCCAGCCGTTCGCGCGCGCTGTCCAGATCGCCCGCCTCGATCAGGGTCGCGACCTCCCACAGGGCCTCGGCGATTTCATCCCGCGCCTCGACCGAGAAACCCGCCGCAAGCTCGGTGTCGAGCCGCCGCATCGCCACCCGCAACAGAAGGAAAGCGCGCTCGTTCCGGATGAACCCTTCGGGCCGATGCGTGATCGCCCGCAACAACTGGGCGCTGCGCCGGCCATTGTCGCGGGACCAGAGCAGATCGCGCCTGAGCTCGATCACCGCCGCCGCAAGCGGGTCAAAGAACCTCTGGCCCGGCAGAACCATCGCGGTTGCCGCGGTCTCGCCTTCCTGACCGCGCGCATCGGTCGCGACCATGCGGATGCGGACCGGCAGGTTGGCCCAGGGATGCTCGGACAGGTTCTCGACCAGCGCCTCGGAAAACTCGCGCCGGTTGCCGGTCAGGGGCAGCGGCAGATCGAGGATCAGCGGCTCTCTCGGTTCGGGGTCAGGGGCCAGACCGTGGCGCCGGTCTACCGCGGCAAGATCCAGCGTCACCTCGGCATGGCCGGACACGACGCCATAGTCATCCTCGGCGCTGAAGGGCTGGCGCATCTGGCCCCCGGCCTCGCGCACCGCCTCTCCGGTCATGCGGATCACGGGTGTGAGGTCGGGGATGACCTCCACATGCCATTCCCGCCCTCCGGGCCCTTCCACAGCCAGCCGGCCGGAACGGAGCACCTCGATATCGCCCGCGCCTTCGGGCTGGTCGGAAAGCCCGTGCGATAGGTTGAGCGCGCCCGCGTCGCCGTAAAAGCGCAGCGTGACGATGGAACCTTCGGGCACGCGCAGCGTGTCGGCCTGCGCATCGTTGAGGTAGATCGTCGGGCGTCCGGTATATCCCGGCGGGCGCAGCCATCCCTCCCATGCCGGGCCGGCGGCCAGCGCCTCGGCACGGCCCGGAACCGACAACCCCGCCAGTTCCCCCACCCGCTGCGGCGCGCCGAACAGCACGGCCACGGCCAGCGCCAGCAGCGCCGCATAGCGGAGCGCATAGGGATCACGGTCTGCCAGACGAAGATCGGGGGCAGGGGCACGAACCCCCGCCAGCCGCGTCGCCATCCGGCGTCGATGCGCCTCCCACACGGCCTGCGAGGCTGGGTCGGCGGCCCCCACAGCCAGACTGTCGCGGAGCGCCGAGATAGGCCGGCCGGGCATCGTCCGATCCAGCCGTTCAAGCGCCTCCGTCACACCAGGCCGCCGGAACCGGCGCAGCGCGATATAGATCAGGACAAGCGCGGAGACGGCAACGCCCGCGGCGCCCCAAAGCAGCGCGCCATCGCCCATGAGGTCATGCACCCCGAATGCCGACAGCGCCACCACCAGGAACATAAGGCTCCAGACCGGCCAGAAGCCGCGCAGCACGGCCTCGGCCCACAGCCCCGCCCATGTCAGCCGCAGCGGCCATTTCAGCCGGTCAAGCGCAGGATCACTGGGATCGGGGGATGGTGCCTTGATCATGCTCCCTTTCCGGAAACGACTTTCAGGGGATCGCGGAATGGGCGCCACGAACTGGGCCGTCCGGCGCGCGGACGCGCCTCAGAGCCATGGCGGTATGGTATCGCGGTTTATGATTTCGTCAAACGTCGGGCGCGGGCGAATGACGGCGAATTGATCGCCGCTGACCAGAACCTCGGGCACCAGCGGACGGGTGTTGTATTCCGACGCCATCACGGCGCCATAGGCCCCGGCCGAACGGAAGGCGACCAGATCCCCGGGCGACAGGCCCTCGGGCAGATCGCGCTGGCGGGCAAAGGTGTCGCCCGTCTCGCAGACCGGGCCGACCACGTCCAGCGGGCGCCGTGCGGTACCGGGTGCGGCCTCGAGCACCGGAATGATATCGTGATGCGCACCGTATAGCGACGGTCGCATCAGGTCGTTCATCGCCGCGTCGATAATGAGGAAATCACGCCCCTCGCCGTCTTTCACATAAATCACCTCGGACACGAGAATGCCCGCATTGCCGGAAATCAGCCGCCCCGGCTCGATCTCGATCTCGCAGTCCAGATGCCCCAGCGTTTCCTGAATCATCCGCCCGTATTCGATGGGCAGCGGCGGGGCGCTGTTCGAACGCTCATAGGGAATGCCAAGCCCGCCGCCCAGATCGAGCCTGCGGATATCGTGGCCGTCCTGCCGCAAGGCCCGGGTCAGTTCCTCAACCTTTGCAAAGGCTTGCCGGAAGGGGTCAAGCTCGGTCAGTTGGCTGCCGATATGGACGTCGATCCCCACCACTTCGATCCCCGGCAGGCCCGCCGCCTGCGCGTAGACCTGCCGGGCCCGGGCAATCGGGATGCCGAACTTGTTTTCCGACTTGCCGGTCGCGATCTTCTCATGCGTCCGGGCATCGACATCCGGGTTGACCCGCACGGCAATGGGCGCCACCAGCCCCATCCCGGCCGCCACCTCGGACAAGGCGACAAGCTCCGGCTCGCTCTCCACGTTGAACTGGCGCACCCCGCCGGCCAGTGCCTGACGCATTTCCGCGCGGGTCTTGCCCACACCGGAAAAGACGATCCGGTCGCCCGGCACCCCCGCGGCCTTGGCCCGCAGATACTCGCCCCCCGACACGACATCCATGCCCGCCCCAAGGCTGCCCAAAAGCCGCAGCACCGCCTGATTGCTGTTCGATTTCACGGCAAAGCAAACGAGGTTCGGCAAGGGCGCCAGCGCCTCCTGGAACAGGCGGAAATGCCGTTCGAGCGTCGCGGAGGAATAGCAGTAGAACGGCGTTCCGACGGCCGCAGCAATCTCGGAAACCGGCACATCCTCGGCGTGAAGGCTGCCATTGCGATACAGAAAATGGTCCATCAGGTCACCGGGCGCGTTCGCAGGAAAAGATAAAGCGGCAATCCGCAGGAAAGGCCGATCAGAAAGGTCGCGGGAATGGCGGCAAGGGCCGACCAGTTCTTGCGCACGAATGTCTCGGCCAGGACAAAGACGCTCAGCGCGATGGCGGCGATGGTCAGGTCCCAGGCAAGGGCGGTGGTGGCCGCGTTCACCGTCCATGCGGCGAAGAGGCGCGGCAGGTCGAATCCGGTTTCACCGAACCAGCGGTGAAGATGCACCGTCGGATGGACCGCGCCCCATATGGCGAGCGCAAGATAGACCATCCGCAGCGGCGACATCAGAGCCGCCCCACGACGCCCATCCGGGCCTCGCCCGAAACCGACACACCTGTCTGGTTGTCGATGTTCACAAGGACATCGGTGCCTGTCGCGCTGCGCGGACCATGGGTCTGGACCGATGCGCCCACGACCGGACGGGGGGGGCCGTCGACGCCGCAGGCGGCCAGTGCCAGCGGGACAAGCAGGATGAACCGTATCATGCCAAGGCCTCCTTCCAGCGTCTGACCTGCGCGCGCACCTGATCCGGGGCGGTCCCACCGTAACTCTGCCGGCTCGCGACCGAGTTGTGAACGCCCAGCACCGCAAAAACGTCCTGGGAAATACCGGGATGAACCTGCCGCATCTCGTCCAGCGTAAGGTCCGGCAGGTCGCACCCCTTGTCCTCGGCGCGTTTCACCAGCGTTCCGGTCACGTGATGCGCGTCGCGGAAGGGCAGGTTCAGTTCCCGCACCAGCCAGTCGGCAAGGTCGGTCGCGGTGGAAAAGCCTGCGCTCGCCGCGGCCTCGAGCGCGGGACGGTTGGCGGCCATGTCGCGCACCATCCCCTCCATCGCCGCGAGCGACAGCATCAGCGTGTCGGCGGCGTCAAAGACCTGTTCCTTGTCTTCCTGCATGTCCTTGGAATAGGTCAGCGGCAGGCCCTTCATCACCGTGAAAAGCGCGACCATCGCCCCCAAGATGCGGCCGATCTTGGCGCGCAGCAGTTCGGCCGCGTCAGGGTTCTTTTTCTGCGGCATGATCGAGGACCCGGTCGAAAACCGGTCCGACAGGATCACGAAGCGGAACTGGGCCGACGACCAGATCACCAGCTCTTCCGCCAGACGCGACAGGTGCATGGCGCAGATCGCGGACGATGACAGAAACTCCAGCGCGAAATCCCGGTCCGACACCGCGTCGAGCGAATTGGCCATCGGCCGGTCAAAGCCGAGCGCGCGGGCCGTCATGTCGCGGTCGATGGGGAAGGAGGTGCCCGCAAGCGCCGCCGCCCCCAGCGGAGATTCGTTCATGCGCCGGCGGGCATCCTGAAACCGACCCAGATCCCGGCCCAGCATCTCGACATAGGCCATCATGTGATGCCCCCACGTCACGGGCTGCGCGGTCTGCAGATGGGTAAAGCCCGGCATCACCCAGTCCGCGCCCTGTTCGGCCTGCACCAGCAGCGCGCCGATCAGCGCGCGGATCCCGCCAATCGCCGCATCGGCCTGATCCCGCACCCAGAGCCGGAAGTCGGTGGCGACCTGATCGTTGCGGCTGCGGGCGGTATGAAGCCGCCCCGCCGGTTCGCCGATCACCTCTTTCAGGCGCGCCTCCACATTCATGTGGATGTCTTCCAGTTCGGTGCGGAAGGGGAAGTCGCCGGCCTCGATCTCTGACAAGACCGTGAGAAGGCCTTCCCCGATCGCCTTTGCGTCGCTATCCGTGATGATGCCTGTCGCCGCGAGCATCGCGGCATGGGCGCGTGAGCCCTGGATGTCCTGCGCATAGAGCCGCCTGTCAAACCCGATCGAGGCGTTGATCGCCTCCATGATCGCGTCGGGCCCGGCGGCAAAGCGCCCGCCCCACATGGCGTTCGAGGAAGTCTGGCTGGCGGTGGTCATGATCGAAACCCCTTGGAGGGAAAATGCGTCTTTTGCGTCTTGCCGTCCTCTATACTGCCATTGCGCTCGGTGCAAATGCCGCAGCGGCCGGGACCGGCGCGGAGGCCCTGCGCGAAGGCGACATGCGCAAGCTCGTGTTTCACACCGATCCGCGCCCGCTGCCCCGGGCCGCCCTGCTGGATGAGCGCGACGCCCCGCAGGATCTGACGGGTTACGAGGGCCGGATCGTGGTCCTGAATTTCTGGGCGACATGGTGTGCCCCCTGCCGGCATGAGATGCCCTCGCTCGACCGGCTGGAGGCGACGCTGGGCGGCGGCGATCTGGCCGTAGTGCCCGTGGCGACCGGCCGCAACCCCGTTCCCGGGATTGAACGCTTCTATGCCGAAGCGGGAATCACCCATCTGCCGGTGCTGCGCGACCCGTCATCGGCCCTTGCACGCGAAATGGGGGTGCTGGGGCTGCCGGTCACTGTGATCCTTGACCGCGAGGGGCGGGAAATCGCGCGTCTGACGGGCGACGCAGAATGGGATTCCGACTCGGCCATCGCGATCCTGACCGCCCTGATCGCCGAGTAACGGCGGGTTAACTTTTGCACCTCACATTCGGGTCAGAGGACCTGAGTGATGACCGGATTGCCGCCCCCGCCCAACGACAGCCCCGCGGCCGACGCGCTGGACCACGCGGCGGCGCTGCAACGGCGTGAGGCACCCGCCTTTGCGCGCGCGGCACTTGCCGAAGGGCGGGTGGAACTGGTGCTCCATCCGATCCATGACGCGCGTGACCTTGCGCGGATCGCCTTTCATGAGGCGCGACCCAGGCTGCGGGATGCGGGCGGTCGCGTCATTCCGCCATCCGATCTGGCCGCGGCGCGTGCAGAGACCGATCTTGGTGCGGCAATCGACTGTGCAACGCTGGGTCTGGCGCTGGCCGCTCTGGGCGGTCGGGAAAATCTGCGCCTTCTTCTGCCGCTATCGCCTGCAACGCTCTGCTCCTTCGAATGGCGCATGACACTGGAAGCAGGGCTGCGGCTTGACCCGTCCCTTGCGGATCGCCTGATCCTCGGGGTCGATGCAACCGCGTTCGCGGCGCTGCCCGTCGTTGTCTCGGCCTTTCTCGACCCTTTGCGGGGGCGCGGTGCCAGCCTCGCGCTCTGCGGATTCGGCGCCGCCCCGTTCACCCCGCGTCCCTTCGCCACACAGGACTTCGACTTCATCCAGCTTGACCCGCGGGTGGTGCAAGGCCTGGCCGATGACGCAAGGCGGCGAAACATCGTCGCCATGCTGCTTTCGCTTGCGCGTCATTCAGAGGCCTTCGTGATCGCAAGCGGGGTTGAAAGGGCCGAGGATGCTGCATGGCTCGGCGCTGCCGGGATCGATGGGATACAAGGGCCCGCGATCCCGCGCCCCGGCGCGGACACCACAACCATTGCGGAACCTCCCCTGCGCCACCGCGGCACTTGACGTGCGCGCGCCCACGGGCAAGGTGAAGGCTGAGGGCCGCGCGTGCTGCATTGCCGCATGGCCTCTGGTGGAAGGGAGAGGACCCAGTCATGACAAATGTGGTAATTGTCTCTGCGGCACGCACCGCGGTCGGCAGCTTCAACGGCGCCTTTGCGAATACCCCTGCCCACGAACTGGGCGCGACGGTCATCGAGGCGGTCATCGCCCGCGCCGGCATCGACAAGGCAGAGGTATCGGAGACGATCCTCGGTCAGGTGCTGACGGCCGGTCAGGGCCAGAACCCGGCACGCCAGGCGCATATCCGGGCGGGACTTCCCATCGAAAGTGCCGCATGGAGCATAAACCAGGTCTGCGGATCGGGTCTGCGCAGCGTCGCGCTTGCGGCGCAGCATGTGCAGCTTGGGGATGCGGCCATCGTTGTCGCCGGCGGGCAGGAAAACATGAGCGTCGCGCCGCATGTCGCGCATCTGCGTGCTGGCCACAAGATGGGCGACATGTCCTTCATCGATTCGATGATCAAGGACGGGCTCTGGGACGCCTTCAACGGCTATCACATGGGCCAGACCGCCGAGAACGTGGCCGAAAAGTGGCAGATCAGCCGCGAAATGCAGGACGAATTCGCGCTGGCCAGCCAGAACAAGGCCGAGGCGGCGCAGAAAGCCGGACGTTTTGCCGATGAGATCGTGCCTTTCGTCGTGAAAACCCGCAAAGGCGAAGTCACCGTCGATCAGGACGAATACATCCGCCACGGTGCGACGATCGAGGCGATGCAGAAACTGCGACCTGCCTTTGCAAAGGATGGCAGCGTTACGGCCGGAAACGCGAGCGGGATCAACGATGGCGCAGCGGCCGTGCTGGTCATGTCCGCCGATGAAGCCGAACGGCGCGGCCTCACGCCGCTTGCCAGGATCGCGTCCTATGCGACGGCGGGTCTGGATCCGTCGATCATGGGAGTCGGCCCGGTATATGCAAGCCGCCGTGCGCTGGAAAAGGCCGGCTGGAAAACCGGCGATCTGGAACTGATCGAGGCGAATGAGGCCTTTGCCGCCCAGGCCTGCGCCGTCAACAATGAAATGGGCTGGAACCCCGATATCGTGAACGTCAATGGCGGCGCGATCGCCATCGGCCATCCGATCGGCGCCTCCGGGGCGCGCGTGCTCAACACGCTCCTGTTCGAAATGCAGCGGCGGAGCGCGAAACGCGGCCTTGCCACGCTCTGCATCGGCGGGGGCATGGGCGTCGCAATGTGCCTCGAACGCCCGTAGATCACAACGCCCGTAAACCGCAGCGCCTGCGCAATATTATTGCGCGGGCGCCGGCCGGTCGCTAGGCTGGAAAACGGCTACAACCTGGAGGGGGGATCATGGCAAGGGTTGCACTCGTTACCGGTGGAACGCGCGGAATTGGCGCGGCAATTTCGGTAGCGCTACGAGACGCGGGGTATCAGGTCGCGGCGAACTATGCCGGCAATGACGCCGCGGCAGAGGCGTTCAGCGCCGATACCGGCATCAAGACCTATAAATGGTCTGTGGCGGATTACGACGCCTGCGCGGACGGAATTGCGCGTGTCGAGGCTGATCTGGGCCCCGTCGATGTGCTGGTGAACAACGCCGGGATCACCCGCGACGCGATGTTCCACAAGATGACGCCGCAGCAGTGGAAAGAGGTCATCGACACCAACCTTACCGGTGTCTTCAACATGACCCACCCTGTCTGGCCCGGGATGCGGGACCGCAAGTTCGGGCGGATCATCACGATCAGCTCGATCAACGGACAGAAAGGTCAGGCGGGGCAGGTCAACTATTCGGCGGCCAAGGCGGGCGATCTCGGCCTGACCAAGGCGCTGGCGCAAGAAGGCGCGCGGGCCGGCATCACCGTCAACGCGATCTGCCCCGGCTACATCGCCACCGAAATGGTGCGGGCCATCGACGAGAAGGTGCTCAACGAACGGATCATCCCGCAGATTCCGGTCGGCCGTCTGGGCGAACCCGAAGAGATCGCGCGCTGCGTCGTCTTCCTCGCGTCCGAGGATGCGGGCTTCATCACGGGTGCGACGCTCAGCGCCAACGGCGGGCAATTCTTCGTCTGACGACCGCTGAGCGGCGATCGGACCGCAGGCGCCGCCCCCTTGCACAGGGCGGCGTTTCGCGCTTTCTGACCTCGTTCAGGAAAGGGGTCAGGATGACGTCCGCACGCAGTCGCGCCACGATGATCGGGTTTGTCGCCGTCCTTCTCTGGGCGCTTCTGGCCCTTTTCACCAAAGGGTCGGAACCGGTTCCCCCGCTGCTTCTGAACGCGATGTGCTTTGGGATCGGCGGCACGATCGGCATCGTCTGGGTCGCGGCGACGGGGGGCCTTGGCCAATTGCGCGGCGTCGGTTGGCGGGTCTATGCCTTCGGGACCGCGGGGCTTTTCGGATATCACTTCCTGTATTTCTCTGCCCTGCGCCTTGCCCCCGCGGCAGAGGCCGGGTTGATCGCCTATCTCTGGCCGCTGTTCATCGTGATCTTCTCGGGCCTTCTGCCGGGTGAGAAGTTACGGCCCGGTCATATCGCCGGGGGGCTCATCGCGTTTCTGGGGGCGGGGCTGATCGTGCTTGGCGGCGCCGGCGGAATTGACCCCGGCGCCCTCCCGGGGCTGACGCTGGCCTTCCTCTGCGCGCTGACATGGTCGGCTTATTCCGTTCTGTCGCGGCGGCTTGGAAACGTGCCGACAGAGACGGTCGCTGTCTTCTGCCTTGCGACGGCGGTGCTTTCGGTCGGGGCGCATCTCATGTTCGAGGAAACAGTCTGGCCGGGCAGCGCAATGTCCTGGCTCTCGGTCGTGGCGCTCGGCCTCGGGCCGGTCGGGCTGGCCTTTTATGTCTGGGACATAGGCGTCAAGCGCGGGGACATCCAGCTTTTGGGCGTGGCATCCTATGCCGCCCCGCTTTTGTCCACGCTCGCCTTGATCATGGCCGGCATCACACGGGCGACGCCGACCATTATCGTTGCGGCGATCCTTATCGCCGGGGGTGCCGCACTGGCCGCAAGGGCCAGCGCGCGCTAGGGCCGCAGGTCACATCTGCGGCGAAAGGCGGGTGATTTCTTCCTTCAGCCGCAGCTTTTGCTTTTTCATCTCAGCAATCCGCGCGGCATCGACCGAGGGGCGCTTTTGCGCCTTCTCGACCTGATCCGAGAGAGTTTGGTGTTTCCGACGCAATTCTTGCACATGCGAGCTCAAGCTCATTGCAGTCTCCTCTCTGTTATGTCCGTGTCACAATTCCAGCACAGATACCGAGTCGCGTCACGCAAAACCGGGCCGAGACCCGTCAGAGGCGAAACTTCGCCCGCGGCGGCAAAGCGAGCGGCGCGGCATCGCGCAGGATGGCGCGCGCTTCATCAGTAAGGGATTCCCCGTCCCGTTCATGTTCATCGCCTGAATGAAGAATGAACGGCGCCAGCAGGGTGAAGGGCCCCTTCGCGCCTTTCCGGCACTGAACGATCACGCGCCGCGCAGGCCGCCCCATGCGCGCCGCCACCGGCAGAACCATCGTGCTGCCGCCCCGGGCGGCGATGGCGGCAAGAACCTCGGGCAGACGATCGGCGGCCTGGATCAACGTCAGAAAGCCCCCCGGACGCAAACGGCGAAAGGCAGTATCGAGCCATTGGGCCAGGGGCGTTTCCTCTCGCAGCGCCGTTTCGCGCCCGGGATCGTCGGCGGCAGTGCCGCCGCCGGAGGGGAAATAGGGGGGGTTCGCGATCACATGATCCACCGAAAGGCCGCGCAACACCGGCGGCAGGTCGGTCAGATCGGCCTCGGTCACGGTCATCGCCGCGCCGTTCCGGGCGGCGTTGCGACGCGCGAGTTCCGCGTAATCTGCCTGACGCTCCACCCCATGGATGACAAGGCCCGGCACACGGGCATGGAGGCAGAGGCTCGCCGCCCCTGCCCCGCAGCCGAGTTCAAGAACGGTCTGCCCCGCCTGCGCCGGCACCGCCGCCGCCAGAAAAACGGGGTCCATGGCCGCACGATAGCCGCGCAGCGGCTGCCAAAGCGTGATGCGGCCGTTCAGAAAACGATCTTCGGTCAGGTCGGCGGTCAATCGGGCAGGTCCAGATCGTGGTCACGCAGGATCTGCCGCGCAAGGAAATGGTCCTGATCACGCACCATCAGCCGCCGCGGCAAAATGCCGATGGAGCCCTCGAGAACGCTCATGTGGACGTCCATCGGAAAGACGACTATATCGTGCCCCTCAAGGATCGCCGTTGCGAATGTGATGATGGTGGGGTCGGTGGTGCGCAAAAGTTCCCTCATGCCCGACACTATGAACGAACCGGCCCCTTTGTCGAGACAGGTAGCAGGACAGGCATGAGTTTGGACAACAGAGCGCAATCGCCCGCCGGCAAGCCGCATGAACGCCTGGCAGACTATCTCTCGGATGACATGGATGCGGTGAACCGGCTGATCCGGGAACGGATGGCATCGCGTCACGCCCCCCGCATCCCCGAGGTGACGGCACATCTGGTCGAGGCGGGGGGCAAGCGGCTGCGCCCAATGCTCACGCTCGCTGCGGCGCGACTCTGCGGTTATGACGGCCCGCACCACATCCATCTGGCGGCAACGGTCGAGTTCATCCACACGGCGACCCTGCTGCACGACGACGTGGTCGATGAAAGCGAGCGTCGCCGGGGCCGGCCCACGGCGAACCTTTTGTGGGACAACAAGTCGAGCGTTCTGGTGGGCGACTATCTCTTTGCCCGTTCGTTTCAGTTGATGGTCGAGCCTGGCTCGCTCCGGGTGCTCGACATCCTCGCGGATGCGTCGGCCACGATCGCCGAGGGCGAGGTGCTGCAACTGACCGCCGCGCAGGATCTGCGGACGGATGAGGCCGTCTACCTTCAGGTCGTGCGGGGCAAGACGGCAGCACTTTTCGCGGCGGCGGCCGAATCGGGCGCTGTCGTGGCCAAGGCGCCGGACGATCAGATTGCCGCGCTGCGGACCTATGGCGATGCCTTGGGGATCAGCTTTCAGATCGTTGACGACCTGCTCGATTATGGCGGGGCAAGCGAGACGATCGGCAAGAATGTCGGGGACGATTTCCGCGAGGGCAAGCTGACGCTGCCGGTGATCAAGGCCGTGGCCCGGGCCAGCGCCGAAGAGCGCGCCTTCTGGGAACGGGTGATCGAGAAACGCCAGCAGCGCGAGGGCGATCTGGAAGAGGCGCTGCGGCTCCTGCATCGCCACGGCGCGCTTGAAGAGACGCGACAAGAGGCCCTCGCCTGGGCTGCCCGCGCCAAGGCCGCCGTTTCGGAACTGCCCCCGCATGACCTGCGGGACATGCTGTCCGACCTGTCGGATTTCGTGGTCGAGCGGATCAGCTAGGCGCCACATCCATTCTGGCGGGCGCCTGCGCGCCCAGCGTCCCGGCGCGGACCCACCACCCGGGTTCTGCCGCCGACAGGGCCGCAGCCGCGCGCTGCGCTGCCGCTTCGGTCGGGAAAAGCCCGAAACAGGTGGCCCCGGATCCCGACATCCGCGCCAACAGGCAATCGGGCTGGGCAGAAAGGGCCAGAATGACCTCGCCCACCTGCGGCGCGATGTTCCGCGCGGGGGCCTCAAGGTCATTGCGCAGCGGTTCGAGCCATCGCGCCATCGCAGGAGCATCCGGCAACAGGGGAACGCGCGGAGGCAAAGGCGGGTTGTCGCGTCGCTCCAGTGCCGTGAAAATCCGGGGCGTCGAGACCTCTATCCCCGGATTCACCAGAACTGCGGGCAAAGGGGGCAACCCGTCCAGAGGCTCCAGCCGTTCGCCGATGCCCGACATCCGCGCCGCCCGCGCAAGGAGACAGACAGGCAGATCGGCGCCGAGCGAAAGCACCGCGTCATCCGAAGGCAGGGCGCGCCCGAAACCGGCCAGCACGCGCAGCGTCGCCGCGGCGTCAGACGATCCCCCGCCGATGCCGGATGCGGGCGGCAGGTTCTTTTCCAGACAAAGCCGGGCCTGCCCCCCCATCAGGGCCGCCGCCCGCAGCACGAGGTTGCCGGGGCCCTGCGGCACCGCGTCGGCATAGGGGCCGGTGACGTCCAGTGACAGCGCGTCGGACGGCACCGCCCGGACGTGATCGCCGATATCGGCAAAGACCACGAGGCTGTCGAGCAGATGATATCCGTCCGCCCGCCGCCCCGTCACATGAAGCGCGAGGTTGATCTTGGCCGGGGCAAAACCCTCAGTTGCCATTCATCGTCATGCGCAGCGGCGGGGCGCCTTCCTCGGCAAGAACCGCGTCCAGCCCGACATCCAGCTTGCGACGGATGCGCCGTTCCTCCTCCGGTTCCGGCTTGAACGAGAGGGCGCGGCGCCACTGGAACTCAGCCTCAAGGCGGCGTCCGACGGCCCAGTAAACATCGCCCAGATGATCGTTGATGATCGGGTCCGTCGCGGTCAGTTCGACCGCCCGCTCCATATGCTCCACGGCTTCTTCATAGCGGCCGAGGCGATAAAGCACCCAACCCAGACTGTCGGTGATGAAGCCGTCCTCGGGGCGCGCGGCGACCGCGCGTTCGATCATGCCCAGCGCCTCGTCAAGGTTCTCGTTCCTCTCGACGTAGGAATAGCCGAGATAGTTGAGAACAAGCGGCTGATCCGGGCGCAGATCCAGTGCCGACCGGAAATCCGCCTCGGCCTCGGGCCAGTTCCCTTCCCGCTCATGCGAAATGCCGCGGCTGTAGAAAAGCGCCCAATGACCGTCGCTCGGTTCATCGATCAGCGCGATGGCGCGGTCATAGGCGGGGATCGCCTCGGCATGGCGGCCTTCACGGCGCAACATGTCCCCAAGGCCGATATGGATCAGCGGAAGGTCCGGGCGCGCCCTTGCAAGCTGTTCCATTACCTCGATGGCGGCTTCGACCCGCCCGCCATTATAAAGCGCCTCGGCCCGGCCAAGCTCGGCCGCATCATAGGCCGGATCGTCGCGGGAAATGCGGTTATAGGCCGCCGTCGCCAGGTCGTACTGGCCCATCGACTCCAGAAGGCTCGCCGATAGCAGGATTGCGTCCGTATGCGCGGGCCGGTCGTGGCTGGCCAGCCGCGCGTAAAGAAGCGCCGACTGATCGCCGTCCTCCGGCGCCAGGGCCATGGCGACGGAATAGAAGACCTCGGCCACGCCATCCGCCGGCTGCTGGATGATGGTAAAGGGCAGCACCTCGCCATCCGCCAGCCGTTCCTGCAGGGATTCCAGCACCGGATCGGCATTCGCATCCAGGACGGCGGCAAGCAGGGCCTGCGCCTCTTCGACCCGGTCAAGCTGGCTCAGCACCTGAACATGCGCTTGCACGCCCCGGCGCGTCAGGCCAAGCCCGCTGCCGGCCGCGCCGCGCAGGATTTCCTCGGCGCCTTCGAAATCACCGGCCGAGGCAAGGGCAAGCGCCTTGTGCTGCGCCGCGAAGGGCGCCAGCGTAGGGTCACCCATGAGCCGGTCAAATTCCGCCACGGCCTCCGACATCCGTCCAAGGCCCAGTTGCGCCCAGGCGACGACCAATCCTTCGATCAGCGGCCCGACATTCCGCCCTTCGGCCCCCGCCAGCACCTCTTCCCAGGCGCCACGCTCAACCTGATCGGCGAGAATGACCACATGCGCCGTCTGCGTGGGAAAGCCCTGATCCAGCATCGCCCGCGCCGCCGGCACCGCCCGCGCGACATCGCCAAGCGCGACATGGGTGGCAATCATGCTTTCAAGCAGCAGTTCATGCTGCGGGTCACGGGCGACCGCGACCGAAAGATGCGGCGCCGCTGCCGCAAAGTCATTGTGCATAAGCGCCTGCCGACCGGCCAGATAGGCCCCGGCCAGCCCGTCGGCCCGCGCCTGATCCGTGGCTGCGCCGAAGCACGCCAGCGCGGCCGCGAGTGTAAGCGTGAGTTTACGCGTCATGGCGCCCCTCCCCCTTGCGGTGGTCGATGCGGCAACCGTAGTCGCGGGCGGCACGCAAGGCAATGCGCGCGCCGCTGCTCGCGCAATTGTCATATTACATGTTGGGATAGTTCGGCCCGTCGCCCCCCTGCGGCGTGACCCAGTTGATGTTCTGGCTCGGGTCCTTGATATCGCAGGTCTTGCAGTGGACGCAGTTCTGGAAGTTGATGACAAAGCGGGGTTCGGCCCCCGCCTCTTGCACCACCTCATAGACGCCCGCGGGGCAGTAGCGCTGCGCAGGTTCGGCGAATTTCGGCAGATTGACGGCGATGGGGATGACCGGGTCGCGCAGTTGCAGGTGGCAGGGCTGGCTTTCTTCATGGTTGGTGAAGGAAAAGGCCACGTTGGTCAGCCGGTCGAAGGACAAGACGCCATCCGGCTTGGGATAGACGATGGGCTTGTGGTCGGCGGCAAGCCCGGTCGCCGCCGCATCCGACTTGCCGTGCTTTTGCGTTCCCATCGGATTGACGCCAAAAAGGTTCGCAACCCACATGTCGAACCCGCCAAGCGTCAGCGACCCCAGCAGCCCGAATTTCGACCAGAGCGGTTTGACGTTGCGGACGCGCCGCAGATCGCGGGCGACGGGACCGCTGCGCAGGTCGTCCTCATAGCCCGTCAGCTCATCGCCGGACCGCCCGACCCGTATCGCCGCATGGGCGGCCTCGGCCGCGGCCTTGCCCGACAGCATCGCGTTGTGGTTGCCCTTGATACGCGGCACGTTCACAAGGCCTGCGGAACAGCCCAGAAGCGCCCCGCCCGGAAAGGCAACCTTGGGGATCGACTGCCAGCCACCTTCGCTGATCGCCCTTGCGCCATAGGCGACACGCTTGCCGCCCCGCAGCAGTTCGGCAATCAGCGGATGATGCTTGAGCCGCTGGAACTCCATATACGGATAGAGCCATGGGTTTTCGTAGTTCAGATGCACCACGAAGCCGATATGGACCTGATTGTTTTCCGCATGATAGATAAACGATCCGCCCCCGGCATTGTTGCCAAGCGGCCAGCCCATCGTATGGGTCACGGTCCCGGGCCGGTGCTTCTCCGGGTCGATTTCCCAGATCTCCTTCATGCCGATGCCGAACTTCTGCGGTTCCTTGCCCGCGCAGAGGTCATAGCGCGCCATGACCTGCTTGGAGAGAGAGCCACGAACGCCCTCGCCCAGCAGGACATATTTTCCGCGCAGTTCCATTCCCGGCTCGTAGCTGGGGCCCGGCGTGCCGTCAGGCTCGCGCCCGAATTCGCCGGCGACCACGCCTACGACCTCGCCCCCCTCGCCATAGACAAGCTCGGAGGCCGACATGCCGGGGAAAATTTCGACGCCCAGTTCCTCGGCCTGCCCGGCCATCCAGCGGCAGACATTGCCCATCGAGACGATATAGTTTCCATGGTTCGACATCAGCGGCGGCATCGGCCAGTTGGGGATGCGGATCTGCCCGGCCTCCCCCAGCAGGTAGAAATTATCCTGCGTCACCGGCACATTGACCGGCGCCCCGCGTTCCCGCCAATCCGGGATCAGCGCATCGAGACCCGAGGGGTCGAGGACCGCACCCGAAAGGATATGCGCACCGACCTCGGAGCCCTTTTCCAGCACCACCACCTGCAGGTCAGGGTCGAGTTGCTTGAGCCGGATCGCCGCCGAGAGCCCCGCCGGCCCCGCACCGACGATCACAACGTCATATTCCATCGACTCGCGCGATACTTCGGTCATGGCTACCCCCTCTGCCTGTCGGGCTGGCGTTTTTCGCTTTCTCGTCATCCGGGTTATATTATTGCGCAAGGCAGGGTCAATCGTGACGCTGCTGGCGGTGCGCCGCATCTTGGGCGATTTCCGGCGTCCCGCGGACGAAAGGCGGCCACGGGCCTTGCAATCCGTGCGCGGCTCGGTTCAGGTGAAGGGCAAGAAGGGGACCCGGGTGTCGCGGCAGGGCTGCGACGCCCTCATTCGTGTCTGATAAAGTAGAGCCATGGAAAAAATACCAATGACACGCGCCGGACACGCGGCGCTTGAGGACGAACTCAAGAACCTGAAATCGGTCGAGAGACCCGCCGTGATCCGCGCCATCGCCGAGGCGCGCGAACATGGCGACCTGTCCGAGAATGCCGAATACCATGCCGCGCGGGAACGCCAGAGCTTTATCGAAGGCCGTGTTAAGGAACTCGAAGGGCTTCTGTCGCTGGCAGAGGTCATCGACCCCTCGCGCCTGTCGGGATCGGTCAAGTTCGGCGCCACGGTGACGCTGGTGGACGAAGACACCGACGAAGAGCGGACCTATCAGATCGTGGGCGAAGCCGAGGCCGATATCGAAAAGGGTCTTCTGAACATCCGCTCGCCCCTCGCCCGCGCCCTGATCGGCAAGGACGAGGGCGACAGCGTCGAGGTCAAGACACCCGGGGGAGACCGCAGCTACGAGATTCTCCGGGTTCAGTATATCTGAGGGGCACCATGAAAGCTCCGGGACGACATGGTCCGACTATCCCGGGCCTTTCGCCGCACCAGACAGGCGCAACCCGCCCCGGCATGGCCGAGGTCGCGGGGGTAATCCTGACGATCCTGTGGCTGGGGGCGGTGGCACTTGGATGGCAGGGCGACAGCGGCCCCGCCGGCTTGCTTCTGGCGACGATGACCGTCGTCGTGCCCCCGGCCCTGATCTGGGTGACGGTCATGACCATGCGCAGCCTGCGGCAGTTGCGGGCAGAGGCGGCCCATCTGCATGACACGATCGAGGGGCTGAGGCGGGCGCAGATCGCGCGCCAGCAGTCGATGCCCCAGGCGCCGGCGGCGGAACCGGCCGCGCCGTCCCGGGATATCCCGGCCCCGGATCATCTCATCGCCGATGACCCGCCGGACCCTCAGGCCGCGCTTGATTTCCAGGACGTCCCTGCCCCGCGCGTCACCGCCGAGGACCTTGTTCTCGCGCTGAACTTTCCCGACGATCCGGACGATGCCGAGGGGTTCCGGGCACTCCATAATGCCCTTGCCGATCCTGCGGCGGCCAAGCTCATCCGCGCTGCGCAGGATGTGCTGACCCTTCTGGCTCAGTCCGGCCTCTATACCGATGATCTCGCGCCCAGCGACACCGACGTCGGCTTGTGGCGCAGATTCGCGCGGGGTGAGAGGGGGCGCGCACTGGCCGGGCTCGCCGCGCTCGACACGCCAGAGGCAACCGCAGCCACGACCGTGCTGCTGCGGCAGGACCCGGTCTTTCGGGACGCGGCCCATCATTTCCTGCGAATGTTCGACAAGACGCTTGCCGCATTCGAGCCAGAGATGCAGGACATCCATCTGATGTGGCTCGCCCAGACCCGCACCGCACGCGCCTTCATGCTGCTGGCGGGTGCCAGCGGCACCTTCGACTGAGGTTTCTGATGTCCTCTCCCGTCTCTTCAGCCTTCTGGCGCGGCCTGCGGAACGCGGCACCCTTCCTGCTGGTGGTCGGTCCCTTCGGTGTCGTCTTCGGCGTCGCGGGAACGGCTGCCGGCCTCAACCTGGCCGAGGTGATGGGCTTCAGCATCCTCGTCATCGCAGGTGCCTCGCAGTTCGCCGCGCTTCAGTTGATGTCCGACAATGCGCCCACGATCATCGTCGTCGCGACCGCCTTGGCCGTGAACATGCGGATGGCGATGTATTCGGCATCGCTCGCGCCCTATCTGGGGCGGGCCAGCGTGGGTAAACGCGCGCTGGTCGCCTATTTCATGCTGGACCAGTCCTATGCGCTCAGCGCCGTGGAATATGAGACCCGGCCGCAGATGAGCATGGCGGAAAGGCTGGCCTATTTCTTCGGTACGATCATTCCTACGGGGCTGCCATGGTATTTCTTTACCCTGCTGGGGGCGACCGCGGGGCGGTCCTTGCCGGAAGGGTTGGCACTGGATTTCGCGGTCCCGATCACGTTTCTGGCGATGATAGGCCCGATGCTGCGCACGACCGCCCATGTCGCCGCGGCCTTCACCTCGGTCGTGCTTGCGCTGCTGCTGGCCTGGATGCCCTATAACTCGGGCCTGCTGGTCGCGGCACTTGGCGCCATGGTGGTGGGCGCGCAGGTCGAACTTTGGCAAAAGGCACGGGGATGAACTATTCCACCTTCGAGATCTGGACGATCATCCTTCTGCTGGGGATCGGAACCTTTCTGATCCGCTTTTCCTTCCTCGGCATTCTCGGGGGAAAAGATCTCCCGCCCTGGGTCTTGCGGCATCTGCGCTACACGGCAGTGGCGGTCCTGCCCGCGCTCGTCGCACCGCTCGTCGTCTGGCCCCAGGCAACCGGAGGAGAGATCGACCCGGCCCGCCTTTCGGCCGCGGCGGTGACGCTCGGGGTCGGTTACTTCACCCGCAACGTTCTCGCGGCGATCGTCGCCGGCGCCGGCACGCTTTACTTGATGCTGTTTCTCACCGGCTGATCGTCGTCAAGGTTCCGCGCCTCTGACTGCAGCATCACCGGGATCCCGTTGCGGATGGGAAAGGCGAGCCTCGCGCCCCGCGACACCAGTTCCTGCGCCTCGGCATCATAGGCAAGCGGCCCATGCGTGAGGGGGCAGACCAGCGCCTCCAGCATCCTGCGGTCGAATGCGCTTTCGGTCATTGCATGATCTCGTCGTCATTTCCGCCGCGCAGCGCAAATTCCAGCAGCGTCACAAGCGTTTCGCGACGGGTCTGGAGCGACGGGGCCTCAAGCAACGCCTGCTTGTCCTCCGGCGAAAAGGGGCAGAGCATCGAGAGCGAGTTGATCAGCAGTTCATCCTCGGCCTCGCGCAGGCTTCCCCAGTCGGTGGAGAGGTTCTGCGACGCAAAATACCGCCCCAGAAGGGTCATGAACCGGGCGCGCGGAAAGTCGGTGTCATCCTCTGCCGGGCCCAGATCCCGCTCGAACCCCGACCAGGCCACATCCGCCCGAAGATAGGGTGTGAAACCACCCACCTCTTGCGTAACCCGGAAACGCGATATGCCGGTAAGGGTAATCATGTAGCGACCATCCTCGGTCTCGGAAAAGCCGGTCACCCGCCCCGCGCAGCCGATGGCCTGCAGCTTGCGCTCGGCGGAACCCGGAACCTCGCGCGGCTGCACCATCCCGATCAGCCGGTGCCGCGTCTTCATCGTATCGTCCAGCATCGCGAGATAGCGCGGCTCGAAGATATGAAGCGGAAGTCGCGCGCGGGGCAGCAGAAGCGCCCCGGGGAGGGGGAAAACGGCGATCGTATCCGGCAAATCCGAGACGTTGAACATGGTGCCCAACCTAGTGCGCCCTTACGGTCAGGCAAATATCATGGAGCTCAGCCGGCGACGCCCCTTGAGAACGATCGGATCCTGCGGCTTCAGGGCGTCGAATATCTTGAAAAGTTGGGCCTTTGCCGCCCCGTCGTTCCATTCCCGATCACGGCGGAAGAGGTCCAGCAACTCGTCCACGGCCTCTTCGACATGGCCGGCCGCATGGAGCGCCAGCGCGAGGTCATAGCGCGCCTGATGATCGTCGGGGGCCGCCGCGACCGCAGCGCGAAGATCCGCCACCGGCCCGGCCTTTTCGGCCTGCCGCGTGAGGTCAAGTTGCGCCCGCGCCGCCTCGACCTCCTTGGCGCCTGCCATCGATTGGGGCGCGTTGTTCAGCAATGCCTCGGCCTGATCGAGATTGCCAAGCGCAAGATGCGCCCGGGCAAGCCCCCCGAGCGCTGGCGCACTTTCGGGATCTTCGGCAAGGATTGCGGCGAATGTCTCTGCCGCATCGACGGCGGCACCCTCGGTCAGCATCTGCTCGGCTGCGGCAACCGCCTCTTCCAGACCGCCGTCGCCACCGGAAAGGGCCGCTACACGTTCGATGAATGTCTTGATCTCGGCCGGAGGCAGCGCACCCTGAAAGCCATCGACCGGCTGGCCCTGCCAGAAAGCATAGACGGTCGGGATGGACTGGATACGGAGCTGCGCCGCGATCATCTGGTTCTTGTCGACATCGACCTTGACCATCCGGACCTTGCCGCCCGCCGCCTGAACCGCCGCCTCCAACGCGGGCCCGAGCGCCTTGCAGGGGCCACACCATGTCGCCCAGAAATCGACGATGACCGGGACCTCGCGGCTCGCCTCGACCACGTCGGCCATGAAGGTCGCCTCGGTCGTGTCCTTCACCAGATCCGTCTGAGCCTGCTTGACCTCACCAAACCCCAGCATCGCGCCCCTCGCTGTTCAATCCTGCGCCCTATATGTGCGGCGGGACAGCAAAGGCCAAGAGGGAAACGGAAAAGGCCCCGGCATTGCCGGGGCCCTTTTGATCAGTCAAAGGACTAAATCAGTCCGCAACCGCCACAGCGATCACCGCGAGGCCGAGCAGCGCGCCGACGATAGCGCCGGTGCCGAGCGTGCCACGGGCAGCGACCGGAGCCGGAGCCGGTGCGACCGGAGCGGGCTCCACGACGACCGGGGCCATGCCACCAGCGTAAGCCGACGAAGCACCAGCCAGGATCATGGCCGAAGCAGCAGCGGACGTAATGATGCGTTTCATCATATTCTCCATTTGGTTGACTGAGAGCGAAATTAGCACCCTCGTATCAAGTCGCAAAGCTCGCTTCGGGTTCCGTCAAGCTGAAAGATCAGTAAGTTGCAAAAAGCCCACATCTGTTCCCAGCCACTGGAGCGAGCGGACGATACGGCCCTCCCGGCTGATCCAGTAGCGATTCACGACACCATCGGTCGGACCTTCACAGGTTTCCCGAACCTCGTGAACGGGAAACAGCCTGTCCACGATCTGGATGGCGGGCGCTTCGTGCCGGCTCAGGACGCAACTGAAATCGTGGCGCACTGTCCGATCCGCACCGTCGAGCGTGTAGTAGCTGCGCGAGTGCCGCCCTTGTCCGGCAAGGATCTGGCTGTCCGTTGGTACTGCCGCCGACATCAGATCATGCCCCAAACCACGGGAGGCGACCAGAACGCCCCCCCTGAGCGCGAGCGTCGAGCCATCGGCCGTTGCCCATGTCGTGACCCCGGCATTCCGGCCGGCAGGAACAAGGATCGCCTCTGCGCCCCTCGAGGGGATCGCAACCTGCAATAGCGGAACGGGGGATTGCGCGATCTCGGCCCGGGTAACGGGCGCGACCGGCTCCGGTTGCGGGCCACCAAAGGCATCCTTCACGGCCGCACCAAGTCCTCCAAGTCGAAAACCGCCGGAAGGGTCGTTGCCGCAGCTTGCCAACAGCAGCAGCGAAATGAGAACAATTGTCACCCTGCCGCTCATCGCCAGAACCTTCCCCATTGCCCATCCATGGGCTGTTCGTGGTAGTCGCGGACCGTGTCGTAGAGCCGCCCATCCACCGACAGCCGCGCGCCGCCGTCACCGATATTCGGACGGATCGTCACATTCTGAACGTTTCGCGTGCGGTTACCCAATACCCACGCGACAGGGATCGAGACACGCACCCCCTTGTCAAATGCGCCGTCACCGAAATCCGCGCTTGAGGCATCGGTGAACGTCGCGAAGGCCCCAAAGCGCCAGCCATTCTCGAACTGACGGTCCAGCGACACCGTCGCGCCCCAATCTTCGGCGAGGTAGCGTCCGAGGTCGAGCTGCGCGTGATAGCCGCCGCCGATATCGTAGTAGGCAGACACATGGCCGGTGACGACATCGTAATCCTGCAACTCGAACCCACCGCCAAAGGCGCGCTGCTGCACATAGTTGAGTTCTGCGCCCAGCCCGAGCCGGCTCTGGACGGGCTTCCAGAGAACCTCTCCGGACAGGCCCGCATACATGCGTTCGAGATAACCCGCCGTAACGCGGCCATAGATGTCTGGCGAAAGCTTGGAGTAACCGGCAAGCGTGAGCGTTTCGAGGGTGGGATCACCCTCTCTGTCATATTGCCACGCGTCCGTGCGAACCGGATGAAGCGCGCCGCTGCCATTTGGACCGCGATCCTGATCGTCAAGATTGCTCCAGACACTTTGAGTGAGACTGCCCGACGCAATCAGGCCAGGCGATAAAGCGTAAGCTGCCCGCAAGCGAAGACCCACCGCTGCGCGTGTCTCTTGATCGGGATCAAAGCTGCTGGTGCGAAGAAACGGCCCCAGCGACCAGGTGAACCGGGGCTCCTGTGCGACGAACAGCATGCCTGCCGACGGCGCCTGGGCGTCGTGAATCAGCCGCACCTGCCGGACCGCCTCGGAAGCATCAGGCGCATTCTCCAACCGCTCCACATCGCTCCGGCGAAGGGTGACAGCGGACGTCGCCATACCGTTTACCACCGGCACGATGACGAAGGTTTCGACCGAGGCCGGTGCCAGGTGGGTCAGAATACGGGCGACCCGCCCGACCGATTGCGCCTCTGCATCAAAGCGGAGATTACGATATCGCACTTCGAGCCGGTCGGCCTGCGCCTCGAGCCCGACGAGCTGCAGACCGTCCAGCGCCAGATACTGTGCCACATTGTCGCGCAGCGTGGGCGCGGATTGCGGATGATCGACCCAGGCAGACGACCATGCGGCATCACCCGCCGCAGGCCGGGCCTTGACCGGCATCGGAGCAGTGTCGCGAATTCCGGCATTTCCGGGGCGCTGATAGGGCGAGAAAGCAAGCTGCAAAGTAGCGCCGAACTCTGACCCATAGAGATAATAACCGCCCACCGTCATAAAATCAGTCACACGATATTCGGCACCGAAGTTGAACGGGCTCTTGTGCTCAATAAGGCCACGACGCTCTTCTTCGCCGTAATCCTGAGGGGAATACTCCGCCAGGAGGGCGATCCGCGGAGTCACCTGCCATTCAACGCCGCCAAAGGCAGACATCGGCCCTTGGAAAAGCGTGTCGAGCGCCGGCGCCTGACCACGATCAAAGCTGGGATCGGGACGATCGCCGAAGGGGGATCCAAGGCTGTCCCGTCCCGCGATCCTTCCCCAGCCAAGGCCTGCCGTCACACGCAGATTCGGCAGGACCGTCTTGCTCGCCACCAGATATTCAGCCGGAACAAGGCCGCTGCCCGCCACGTCCTGAAGCCCGAGCGAGAGCGCAGGAAGCTGCGTCGTTTCCTCCAGCAGGAGAAACCGGAGATCCAGGCTCCGGCCCCGATACGTATCGACGCCCTGCTCGGCCGGAGGAAGCTCTGCGTCCCAGTCGCTCACGTTCGAAAAGCGTAGCGTCGCCGAGATGCGCGGGGAGAGTTGGAACGTCGCCGACGTCCGCCTGATGGAACCGAACGTTCCGAGCGTCACGGAAACAGTGCCGTCTGGGTTCGCAAAACCCGATGGCATATCGATCAGGCCCGGCACGCCCTGGAAATTCAGCGACGGTTGAACTGTCTCGGCTATCACCGGGCCTGCAGCAAGCGCCGCCACAAGGCTGATCGCCGAAACCTTCGCCAAGTGCCTATTGCGTCGCCCCGCCCACACCCGCTGGTACTGCGTCATTTTATCCCCCGTTTGTCGCGTTTGTAGGACCCCCGCGAAAGCGGAACAAGCCTTCACAACATCACAGCGCGGATTTGAGGGAAACTGGTGCCTGGGGGATGCAGGGTTGCAACGCCGCGCTGCCGGCATTGTAGCCGGGAACCCAGCGCGACACAAACTCCCTCGCGGCCACGGGATCGCCTTCTGCAACGATATCGCGCAAGGCACGCAGCGCAGCGGCAGTCTCCAGCTGCGAAAGCGCGTCCTCTTTGGCCCGCAGGATCCTGGGGTTGGACGTTGGCACGAGACAGTCAGAAGATGCGAGGCTTTCGTGAAGCTTTTCGCCTGGCCGCAGGCCAGTATAGCGGATTTCGATATCCCCCTCACCCTGCCGCCCCTCGAAGGGACGATAGCCGGCGGCCCGTACCATTTCATTCGCAAGATCGGCGATGCGCCGTGGCGCGCCCATATCGAGCACGAATATCGCCGCGTCCCCGGCGCTTGCGAGACCGCCAGCCTCCAGCACAAGATGGACTGCTTCGCCAACCGACATAAAGTAGCGGGTCACCTCCGGATGTGTAACGGTCACCGGCCCACCTTCGGCGATCTGCTTGCGAAAGAGCGGTACTACCGATCCGGACGAACCCAGGACATTGCCGAACCGGACAATCGCAAAGGCTGTATTCGCGCTCCTGCGGGCAAGATCCTGCACGATCAGCTCCGCCAGACGCTTCGACGCCCCCATGATACTTGCAGGACTTACCGCCTTGTCGGTGGAAATCAGGGTGAACCGCCTTACGCCGCATTTGACAGCGACCTCACCCAACACCCGGGTGCCGAGACTGTTGTTCGCCAGCCCGCTGACCGGGTCATTCTCAATCATCGGAACATGCTTGTAGGCGGCTGCGTGAAAAACCTCTGACACACTGTTCTCACGCAGCGCGCGCGCCACGAGAGCGGCATCAAGGATCGAGGCGAGAACCGGCACGAGCGTCACGCCTTCGGCTTCGGCCCGAGGGGAAAGTTCCCGCATCAGGGAATATAACGCGATCTCACTGCGTTCGAGCAGGACGAGCCTGCGCACCGACATCGCAAGAAGCTGGCGGCAAAGCTCGCTTCCGATGCTGCCGCCAGCCCCTGTCACCATGACGGAAAGCCCCTTGAGCTCCGCCCCGGCGGTCAAGGGCACCCCGGCACGCCCCAGAAACCGGTCGATGCTGCCGGTCTCCTGCCCCTCCTCTGTCATCAGGTCGGAAAGCGAAGGGCAAACGACCACACGCGTGCCCATGCCACGCAGGTCGGTGACGATCCTTCGCTGGCGGGCAGCCGGCGCAGAAGGTATTGCAAGCAGTACTTTCGCGGTCTGTCCCTTGCGGACGATCTCGGCCAGATCCTGCGGTGGCAGGACGGTCAGGCCCGCAATATCTGTTCCCCACAGAGATTTGTCGTCATCGACAAAGGCAACGGGACGAATCCGGCGATGCAGACGCAACGCAGAGGCAATCTGCATCCCCGTCTGTCCCGCGCCATAAATGACGACGCGCTGAACCGGATGCACGACACGCCCCACCTGTAGCAATATACGCAAGAGCCCGACGCGCAGCCCGACATGGCCAAGAAAGAACGCCATCATCCACAGGATCGCGTCGATCGGAGCCATCAGAAAAAGCGCTGCAACCCCGAGGCCCGCGGCAAGCCAGAATCCCCGGCAGGCATTCTCAAGATCATAGCCCACAAGCTTTATGCGGTGCAGCCCCAGAAGCAGCGCCCCCGCGCCGGCAAGAACCGAAAGGATGAAGGCGAGCCACGGCCCACCGCCCCCGGCGAGCACAAGAAACGCCGCCATTCCAACGTCACATGCCAGGAAAAACCGCCGCTTCGCCCGGCGGCTGGCACCAGCCACCGCAGCATGCAGGGCCGCCGCTATTCTATGATGCGCCTGATCCCGATGCGCCATTCCGCCATCCTCGCCCGCCCCTGAACACAGGGCCGGACCAGAATGCGCACCGCGCACTTAACCGGCGGTGAACGCGAGCCGGAAAAATGGGCTCAGAGATCGAAACTCGCGAAAACCGGGGCATGGTCCGAGGGCTGATCCCAGCCGCGGACCGGGCGCAGGATGCGGCTTGAATGGCCCGCATTCGCGATATCCTGTGTGGCCCAGATGTGGTCCAGCCGCCGCCCCTTGTCGGCGGCATCCCAATCGGCGGCGCGATAGGACCACCAGCTGTAAAGCTGCCCCGATGGGATATCCTGCCGGGTAATGTCGACCCAGTTCCCCGAGTCCTGAACATCGGCGAGATGTTCCACCTCGACCGGCGTATGGCTCACGATCTTGAGGAGTTGCTTGTGGCTCCAGACGTCATCTTCGCGCGGCGCAATATTCAGATCGCCAACCAGGATCGCCTTTTCCGGCCGCTCGGCGTGGAACCAGTCGCGCATACCCGTCAGATAGTCGAGCTTTTGCCCGAACTTGACGTTAAGTTCCCGGTCCGGAATGTCGCCCCCCGCCGGGACGTAAAAGTTGTGAATCGTCACCCCGTTTTCCAGTCGCGCCGCGACATGGCGCGCATGACCCAAGGTCGCAAAATCCTGTTCCCCCACATCCTGAATGGGCAAACGGGACAGGATCGCGACGCCATTATACCCCTTCTGCCCTCGCGCCACGACGTGCAGATAGCCGAGCGCGTGAAAAATCTCCAAGGGCAGCTTTTCGATCGGGCACTTGCATTCCTGCAGGCAGAGAACGTCAGGCGCTTCCTCTCGCAAAAGACGTTCCACCAGACTCGCTCGCAAGCGGACCGAGTTGATGTTCCATGTGGCGACGGTAAAGGGCATGGGGGCGGCTCCGGTTTCTGCCGCCCCCTTTTATCTGTCCGGAGCGAATGTGCAAACCCGCTCGGCTCTCTCCTCCGGCTCAGGAGACGAGCCGGTAGCCTCCGCTCTCGGTTACAAGAAGGCGCGCGTTGGACGGATCGGGCTCGATCTTTTGCCGCAGGCGGTAGATGTGGGTTTCCAGCGTATGGGTGGTCACGCCGGCGTTGTAGCCCCACACCTCATGCAACAGTACGTCGCGCGGCACCACACCATCGGATGCGCGATACAGAAACTTGAGGATGTTGGTTTCCTTCTCCGTCAGACGAATCTTCCGGTCCTTCTCATCGATGAGTATCTTCATGGCCGGCTTGAAGGTGTAAGGGCCAAGCTGGAATACAGCATCCTCTGATTGCTCATGGGTTCGCAGTTGCGCCCGGATCCGCGCCAGAAGAACGGGAAACTTGAACGGCTTGGTCACATAGTCATTCGCGCCCGCATCAAGGCCCAGGATCGTGTCGCTGTCGCTGTCATGCCCGGTCAACATCACGATGGGGCATTTGACGCCCTGTTTCCGCATCCGGCGACACAGTTCGCGCCCGTCCGTATCGGGTAGCCCTACATCAAGGATGGCAAGGTCGAAATGCGCCGCCTTTACCTTCTCCATCGCCTCGGCCCCGGTCCCGGCCTCGAACACGTCGAAATCCTCGGTCATCACGAGTTGTTCGCTGAGCGCCTCGCGCAGGTCGTCTTCGTCATCGACCAGCAGAATTTTCTTGAGGTTGGCCATCAAGTCCCCTCCTATTTCAATAATTCTTGAGCCTGAGATGCGGTTCCATGGCGCTTCCGGCAAGCAAACGACATATTCCTCACGTGGACGTGTCCGCCGGGCGCCATATGTTTCAATTCGTTGCGGCAAAGGCTATCTGAAAGACAACCAGGTCCGGAACCACGACGATGACGCTTCATCTCAGCCCTGCCGAACAACTCAACCGTGCCCGCGCCGATTTGCGCATGGGTGTGCCCGTTGTGCTGACCGGAGAGGGGCAGTCGGCGCTTGCCATAGCGGCCGAAGCGCTGAGCCGGGAGCGTCTGGCGCAGCTTCGCGTCATGGGCGGGAGGGCGACCCTGGCCATCACCTCCCACCGCGCGGCGACGCTGAAGGCGCGCGCCTATGATGGCGATGTCGCGCGCATCCTGATCCCGCAGGACGCCTCGCTCGGCTGGATACGTGATGTCGCCGACCCGGCCAATGATCTGGCACGTCCACTGCTGGGGCCCTTCAGTTCCCTGCGCGGGGACTCGGCGGCGCTGGACCGGGCGGCGATCCGGCTGGTGAAATCGGCGCAACTCTTGCCGGCGGCGGTCATGCTCCGCGTGGCGCAGGGCCTTTCGATGGCGACCGAGAACGGCCTCACGTTGTTGCGGCTGCAAGATCTCGCCGATCAGGAGGCCGAGGCCCACCGCCTGACGCCCGTGGTGAGCGCGCGCCTTCCGATGGCGGCGTCCGAGGCAGGGCGTGTCCACATCTTTCGTCCCGATGACGGCGGGGTGGAGCATTACGCCATCGAGATCGGTCAACCGCCGCGGGATCAGCCCGTTCTGGCGCGGCTTCATTCCGCCTGCTTCACCGGCGATGTGCTGGGCAGCCTGAAATGCGATTGCGGGCCGCAGCTTCGGGCGGCGCTGGCGCAGATGGGGGCCTTGGGGGCTGGCGTTCTGCTTTATCTCAACCAGGAGGGGCGCGGGATCGGCCTTGCGAACAAGATGCGGGCCTATTCCTTGCAGGATCAGGGGTTCGATACGGTCGAGGCCAACCACCGCCTCGGCTTTGAGGATGACGAACGGGACTTTCGCATCGGCGCCGGCATCCTGCGCCGGATGGGCTTCGGCAAGGTGCGGCTGCTGACCAACAACCCCGCCAAGATGCGGATGCTGACCGCGAACGGGTTGGAGGTGACGGAACGCGTGCCCCTCCGCGTGGGTGAAACTGCGCATAATGCCCAGTACCTTGCCACCAAGGCTGCCAAGTCAGGACATCTGTTGTGAAACCGGCCGACCTGATCGTGACGCAATGGGGTTGCCGGTTTCATGGGCGGACCCTGCCCTGTTCCATCGGGCGCAGTGGCATCACTGATGACAAGCAAGAGGGCGACGGCGCCACCCCCCGCGGGACGATGCGGATCGTCGGAATGCTCTGGCGCGCCGACCGCCTGCCGCCCGGCGTGGTGCCGCCATGGGCCCGGGCGATCGGCCCGGGCGATTTGTGGTCGGATGATGTCGCGGACCCGGCCTATAACCACCTCGTCCGGGCGCCCCATCCGTTTTCCCACGAACGGCTGCGACGGGCGGACCCGATGTATGATATCGTCCTGCTGACCGACTGGAACTGGCCGGATTCCACACCGGGGCGGGGTTCGGCGATCTTTCTGCATCAATGGCGTCGCCCGCGCCTGGGAACGGCGGGTTGCGTGGCGTTTTCACGCCGCGACCTCTTGTGGCTCGCGGGGCGGGTACAGCGGGGAACACGGGTGATCCTGCGCTAGTTGCGGGCGCCAAAGATGGCCGAGCCGACGCGGATATGGGTCGCGCCCTCTGCAACGGCTGGTTCGAAATCGTCGCTCATCCCCATCGAAAGACCGCTGAGGCCGTTCGAGTCCGCCATGCTGCGCAACAGGGCGAAATGGCGGCGCGGATCATCGGCCACCGGAGGAATGCACATCAACCCGACCACCGGCAGGTCGAGCGTCCGGCAGTCCCGGACGAACGCATCGAGATCGGCAGGGGCGATCCCCGCCTTTTGCGGCTCTTGCCCCGTGTTCACCTGGACAAAGAGGTCCGGGCAATGACCGCGTTCCTGCGCGAGCCGCGCAAGCGCCTGCGCGAGCCGGGGCCGGTCGAGCGAATGGATAGCGGCAAAGAGCTCCATCGCCTGACGCGCCTTGTTGGTCTGCAAGGGGCCGATCAGGTGCACCCTGGCATCGGGAAAACGCGACTGAAAACCGGGCCATTTGCCGGCGGCCTCTTGCACGCGGTTTTCACCGAACAGGCGATGGCCTTGATCGAGTACGGCCTCGACCCGCGCGTCGGGCTGCATCTTGGAAACGGCGATCAGTCGGACGGCCCCCTCGGGGCGGCCCGCCGCCCGTTCCGCCGCCCGCACGCGATCCTGAATTTCCGCCAGTGCCATCACCTGCCCCCATTTATCCGATGGGCCGCAGAAAGCCACAGGGACCGGAAAAAGAAAAGAGCGGGCCAAGGCCCGCTCTCTCTGTCCGATATGATCCGCAGGGATCAGAAGCGGAACGCGATGCCGAAGTCGCCGTAGGTGTCCGGAGCGTTCAAAGCCGAACCGTATTCCACGTCACGGTGACCGATGCCGCCGACGAGCGATGCGCCGCCGCCGAGGTCATAGCGAGCGCCGATACCGTAGTAACGGTTCGACAGGGTGTTCACGGGGAACTCCTGACGGGTTTCGCGAGCGAAGGCCGTTACGGTGACCAGATCGAAGGTTGCCGAACCCGAGAGGCCGTACTCTTCGTAGTCGTAGGTGTTCACGCCGCCGGCAACGTTGCGTGCGCCGTTGACGTAGATCGCCTTCAGGCCGAAGTCGCCGAAGGTTGCCTCACCACCGAGAACCCACTGGTCCTGGGTGTCAGCGGTCGTTGCGACGCCGCCGGCCACCGTCGTCACTTCCGACGATTCATAAGCAACGCCGACTTTGAAGTCGCCGCTTGCCCATGCAACCGCTACCGAGTAGTCCTGCGAACCTTCGTCGGTTGCCGGGTTCTCGACGCGGCCACCAGCGTTGTTGCCGTCGCTTGCCGATGCGTAGAAGCTGAAGTCACCGAAGGTGTAGGAGTAGAGAACGGTCGGGTTCCACGCACCGTTGATCCCTGCGCCGTCGCCGGTCAGGTAGTCAACTTCGTTGTAGAACGCCAGGCCGGTCAGACCCACTTCGTAGAGATCACCGACAGCTGCTTCGGCAGCGCCAGCCGGTGCGCCCATTGCCAGACGGCCGAAGTCGCCAGCGATGAAGACGGTGCCGCGGGTACCGGTCGAAGCCTGACGCGCGCCGGACTGCGCACCTTCGTCGTTGACGCGGAACGATGCGCCAAAGGTCAGGCCGCCGTCGGTTTCGCCCGACATGTTGAACTGAAGACGTGCACGGCTGGTGAAGCCCCAGTCGTCGCCATCATAGAGAACGCCCATGCGTGCGTCACCGGCCAAGCGCACTTCTGCAGCGGCGGCGCCAGCGGTCATGACCAGGGCGGTCGTCGCAAAAAGGATCTTTTTCATCGTTTTCCCTCGTTGTCTTTAGGGTGCGGCCCAACTCAGGGGAATCCGAATTGGGTACTGCGTCTATTTCCCGCCATGGCGCCATCAAAGCAAGTTGAACCCTGAACCGGGCAGGAAAGTCATGGCGGATGATGCAGCAAAGTCACACCGGCTTTTCCCCGCCGAAGGGCCACGCCTGCCGGCACAAGCCGCAGCAGAAGTCACTGCAGAAACCCTTGCTGCGGCGTTGCCCGGACGGGTGGGGGAAAAGGCGCTTGTTTGGGTGCCGCCGCTCGGCTAGACAACCGTGACGCCACCCGCAACGCGGGCGGCAGCGCATTTCGCCAGCGGACGGGGGACTGATGAGCGCTGAAACCATCATGCGGGCCACGACAGTTCGGGCAGCAGCCGTTGGGACATTGCTGCTGCTGGCAGCCTGCGGGAACAACGCAAACCAGAACACGACGCCGATCCCGCTTCAGGGCGGGGACGTTCTGGTGACGGACCCGCGCGCCCCGCGCGAGGCCGGGATTTTCGACCTTTTCAACAGCCCCGACACGAACACGACGCTGCGGGTGAACCGTTACATCTGGAACGCGTCACTCGATGTGCTGAACTTCCTGCCGATCGAGTCCGTCGATCCGTTTTCGGGCGTGATCGTCACCGGGTATGGCGTGCCGCCCGGCGGGGGACGTGCCTATCGTGCGACCGTCTATGTGCAGGACCCGGCACTCGACGCGCGCTCGCTCAAGGTCGCGCTGCAGACGCAGGGCGGCGGGGCGGTCAGCCGGGAAACGGTGCGCGCGGTCGAGGATGCGATCCTGACGCGGGCACGGCAATTGCGGATTCAGGACGGCAGGCTCTAGACCCAGCCGCCAGTGAAAGCTACTACCGACGCCGGGCCATCGCGCCCGGCGTCTGACGATCAGGAACCACGACATGCAGCGTTACGACCCCCGCACCCTTGAACCGAAGTGGCAGAAAGCATGGGATGACGCGCAGGTCTTTGCGGCCCGTCGCGACCCGGCCAAGCCGAAGTATTACGTGCTGGAGATGTTCCCCTACCCTTCGGGGCGTATCCATATGGGGCATGTGCGCAACTACACGATGGGCGATGTCGTGGCGCGGCAAAAGCTGGCCGCGGGCTATTCGGTGCTGCACCCGATGGGCTGGGACGCCTTCGGGATGCCGGCCGAGAATGCTGCGATGGAACGGGGCGGTCACCCGAAGGACTGGACCTACGGCAACATCGCCGACATGCGCGCGCAGATGAAGCCCCTGGGTCTGTCGATCGACTGGAGCCGCGAATTCGCCACCTGCGATCCGGAATATTACGGCCAGCAGCAGGCGATGTTCATCGACATGCTGGAGGCGGGGCTCGTCTATCGCAAGAACGCCGTGGTGAACTGGGACCCGGTGGACATGACGGTTCTGGCCAACGAACAGGTGATCGACGGCAAGGGCTGGCGGTCGGGTGCCGTGGTGGAACGGCGGGAACTGACGCAATGGTTCTTCCGCATCTCGGATTACTCGGCCGAGCTGCTCGATGCGCTGGACGGGCTGAAGGACTGGCCCGAAAAGGTCCGCCTGATGCAGAAGAACTGGATTGGCCAGTCGCGCGGGTTGCAGTTCGCCTTTTCGACCGTGGATGCGCCTGAGGGATTTGAGCGGCTGGATGTCTACACGACCCGCCCCGACACGCTGATGGGGGCGAGCTTTGCGGCCATTTCCCCCGATCACCCGCTGGCAAAACACCTGGAACGCCATGATCCGGGCGTGGCCGCCTTCGTCGCCGAGTGCCGCAAGATCGGCACGAGCGAGGAGGCGCTGGAAAAGGCCGAGAAGCGCGGCCTGGACACGGGCATCCGCGTCCGCCACCCGTTCGACAACGCCTGGGAACTGCCGGTCTATATCGCGAACTTCATCCTGATGGATTACGGCACCGGCGCGATCTTCGGCTGCCCCGCCCATGACCAGCGCGACCTGGACTTCGCGCGGAAATACGGCCTGCCGGTGCTCGACGTGTTCGAACCTGCGGAAGGCGGCGCGCCGGTCGCGGATGAGGCCTTTGTGCCGCTGAAGTCCGAACCCGTCCGCTATATCCGCGGTTTTGCCGGCGACGAGGTTCAGACCGGCGAGGCTGCGGTCGAGGCCGCCATCGCGTTCTGCGAGGCGAACGGCGTGGGACACGGCGTCACCAACTACCGCCTGCGGGACTGGGGCATTTCCCGCCAGCGCTACTGGGGCTGCCCGATCCCGGTCGTGCATTGCGACAGCTGCGGGGTGGTGCCCGAGCGGAAGGAGAACCTGCCCGTCCGCCTGCCCGATGACGTGACCTTTGACATCCCGGGCAACCCGCTCGACCGCCACCCGACCTGGCGCGACTGTGCCTGCCCGAAATGCGGCGCGCCAGCGCGGCGGGAAACCGACACGATGGACACCTTCGTGGACAGCAGCTGGTATTATGCCCGCTTCACCAGCCCCCATGCGGCGACGCCCACCGACGCGGCCGAGGCCGACTACTGGATGAATGTCGACCAGTATATCGGCGGCGTGGAACATGCGATCCTGCACCTGCTCTATTCCCGCTTCTTCGCGCGGGCGATGGCCAGGACGGGGCACCTGCCGCAAAAGGCGATCGAGCCGTTCAATGCGCTGTTCACGCAAGGGATGGTGACGCATGAAATCTACATGACCCGGGACGAGTCGGGCCGGCCGGTCTATCACCTCCCCGAGGATGTGGAGGGCGGCAAGCTAAAGGCGACGGGCGAGGCAGTGGAGATCATCCCCTCGGCCAAGATGTCCAAGTCCAAGAAGAACGTCGTCGATCCGGTCAACATCATCGAGGCCTTCGGGGCCGATACCGCGCGCTGGTTCGTGCTGTCCGACAGCCCACCCGAACGGGACGTGGAATGGACATCCGCCGGGGCCGAGGCTGCGGCCAAGCACCTCGGGCGCGTCTGGCGGATCGCAGCGGAAATCGCGGAAAGCGATGATGCCCCGAACGATCAGGACGCGGCGCTGGAAAAGGCCACCCACAAGGCCATCCATGAGGTAACGCAGGGAATCGAGGGCTTTGCCTTCAACAAGGCCGTTGCCAAGCTTTACGAACTCACCAACACGATCCAGAAATCGGCAGCCGGCACTGCCGCGCGCCGCGACGCCATGCGCATCCTTGCCCAGCTTTCGGCCCCGATGGTTCCGCATCTGGCCGAGGACATCTGGTCGATGCTGGGGGGCGAGGGGCTCGTCGCGCAAGCGCTCTGGCCCAAGGCCGATCCGGCGCTACTGGTCGACGATACCGTGATCCTGCCGATCCAGATCAACGGCAAGCGCCGGGCCGAGATCGAGGTGCCGCGCGACATGCCGCAGGCCGAGATCGAGGCGCTCGCGCTGGCCGAGGAAACCGTGGCGCGGATGCTCGACGGCAAACCGCCAAGAAAGCTCATCGTCGTGCCGGGGCGCATCGTCAATGTCGTGGTCTGACCGGCGCAGCCTTCTGCTTGGCCTGATGGCCTTGGCCGGCTGCGGCTTTCAGCCGGCGCTTGGCCCCGGCGCACCGGCGCGCGGGCTGATGAACGCGGTTCTGGTGGATGCGCCGGGCGACAAGGACGCCTATGATCTGGTCGAGCGTCTGGAAGAGCGTCTGGGACGCAGCCAAACTCCGGCCTACCGGCTGTCCTATCGGATCTCGACCGGGCAAACCGGGCTCGGCATCACGCCCGAGGGGGCGACGACGCGCTACAATCTGGACGGCAGCGTCACCTACACGCTGGAGGATATCGCGTCGGGCACCCAGATCGCAGCGGGCCGGGTCGAAAGCTTTACCTCATGGTCAGCCACGGGCAGCACGCTCTCGACGCTCGGAGCGGAACAGGATGCGCGGCGGCGCCTGATGCATATCCTTGCGGATCAGATCGTGACACGGCTGATCGCCGGGCGGTCATGAAACTCGCCGGCGCCGAGGCTGTCCGCTATTTCGCAAGGCCCGATCCCGGGCGCCCGGGGCTGCTGATCTACGGCGCGGATGCGATGCGGGTCGCCCTGCGCCGGCAAGAGGTGATCGCCGCGCTGATCGGCCCCGAAGGCGAGGCCGAGATGCGGCTGACGCGGATGACCGGCGCCGACCTGCGCAAGGACCCGACGCTTTTGCCGGACGCCGTCCGCGCGCAGGGTTTTTTTCCCGGCCCGCGCGTGGCTTTTCTTGAGGATGCGTCAGACAGCGTCGCCGATCCGGTTGCCACAGCACTTGGCGAATGGCGCGAAGGCGACGCGCAGATCGTCGTCACGGCAGGATCGCTGACCGCGAAATCCCCGCTCCGAAAGCTGTTCGAGGCGCATCCCCGCGCCCATGCCATCGGTATCTATGACGATCCGCCGGGACGGGAAGAAATCGAGGCGACGCTTGCCAAGGCCAGTCTGCAGCGGATCGAGCCGCAGGCGATGGCCGATATCCAGGCGCTCGCTCGCAGCCTCGATCCGGGCGATTTCCGGCAGACGATCGAAAAGCTCGCGCTTTACAAGTGGCAGGATGAGGCGCCCGTCACGCCGGATGACATTGCCGCCTGCGCGCCTTCGACCATTGAGGCGGGAATGGACGATATCCTGCATATCGCTGCCGAGGGCCGGCTGCAGGAGGTCGGCCCGGTGATGCGGCGGCTGGAGGGGCAAGGCGTGCAGCCTGTCACGCTCTGCATCGCGGCGGCGCGACATTTCCGGGCGCTTCACGCGGCGGCTTCGGACCCTGCCGGGCCGGGACAGGGCATCGGCCGCCTGCGTCCGCCGGTCTTTGGGCCCCGGCGCGACCGGATGCTGCGTCAGGCACAGGGTTGGGGTATGATCAAGCTGGAACAGGCGCTGACGCTTCTGCATGACACGGACCTTGCGCTGCGGTCTTCGCAACGGGCGCCCGCGATGGCGCTGGTCGAACGGGCGATGATCCGGCTTGCCAATCTCGCACGGCGCTGAGGGTTTCACTTCGCCCCGCGATGCCTAGATAGAGGCAAAGCAAAGGACGCGACCATGATCCCCTTTTCCCTACTCGATCTCGCCCCGGTGCCCGAGGGCAGCACCGTGACCGAGGCGCTGGCCAATGTGACCGATCTTGCCCGTCATGCCGAGCGTCTCGGCTATCACCGGTTCTGGATGGCGGAACACCACAACATGACCGGCATCGCGAGCGCGGCGACAGCGGTCATGATCGGCCATGTCGCCGGCGCGACCCGCACGATCCGGGTGGGCGCAGGCGGGATCATGCTGCCCAACCACTCGCCGCTGATGGTGGCGGAACAGTTCGGTACGCTCGCGACGCTATACCCCGGCCGCATTGATCTGGGGCTGGGCCGCGCCCCCGGAACCGACGGGGCCACCGCGCAGGCCCTTCGGCGCAACCGCAACCCCGAGGATCATTTCCCGAACGATGTCGTCGAACTGATGACCTATCTGGGCGATGCCGAACCCAACGCGCCGATCCGCGCCGTCCCGGGCACGGGGACACATGTGCCTGTGTGGATCCTCGGCTCCAGCCTCTTCGGGGCGCAACTGGCGGCCTATCTGGGTCTGCCTTACGCCTTTGCCTCGCATTTCGCACCCGCGGCCCTGCCCGAGGCGGTCGAGGCCTATCGTGGCGGTTTCCGCCCCTCGGCACATCTGGACCGGCCGCGCTTCATGCTTGCGGTGAACGTCTTTGCGGCCGACACGGATGCCGAGGGCACCTACCTTCGCAGCTCGATGATCCAGGCCTTCGCTAACCTGCGCACCGGGCAGCCCGGCCCCCTGCCCCGGCCTGTCGAGAATGTAGAGGAAATACTGCCCCCGCATATCCTGCCCGGCGTGCGTCACGCGCTCGCCGTCTCGGCGGTCGGCAGCGCCGCTACGGTCCGGCAGCAGTTGCAGGGCTTCCTGGATGCCTACCAGCCGGATGAAGTCATCCTGACCGGGCAGATCCACGACCATGCGGCGCGGAAACGGTCCTTTGCGATCGCGGCCGAGGTCATGTCGGACCTTCGCGCAGCCGCCTGAGCGCGGCCCGCCCCGCATGGCGCCCTGTCGCAAGGCAAGCCGTCAACAGATAGCCGCCCGTCGGCGCTTCCCAGTCCAGCATCTCGCCACAGGCAAAGATGCCGGGGAGCGCGCGGAGCTCCAGCGCCGGCGTCAGGGCAGACCGGCGGATGCCGCCGGCGGTCGAGATCGCCTCATCCATCGGGCGCGGGCCGGCATGGCGCAGGGGCAGGCGCTTGAGCAGCCGGGCCAGCGCCTGCCCCTGCGGCAGCGGGCGACCAAATTCCTGCAACAGCGCCAGCTTGACCCCGTCGAGCCCCAACTTCCGCCGGAGGTGGTTGGTGATGCTCTGGCTCGACTTTCCGGCAATCCGCCGGGCGATCTCTGGCTCCGGCAGGTCGGGCAGCAGATCGAGGTGCAGCACGGCGCCGTCGCGCATCTGCCGGGCAAGCGCATAGATCCCGCCGCCTTCAACACCCCGGGCCGAGACGACGAATTCGCCCCGGTGGCGCCTGTCGCCCGCTGAAAGCGCGACGCCCTTGACCGGGGCGCCGAACCAGCGCGCCATATGTGGCGACCAGTCCACGACAAAGCCCATATTGGCGGGGGCAAAGGGCGCGACCTCTACCCCCTTTTCCGTCAGCCACTGCACCCAGGCGCCATCCGAGCCGAGCCGCGCCCAGCTTGCCCCGCCAAGCGCCAGCACCGTGACCGCCGGCCGCAGCGACGCTGCATCGCCCTCAAATCGAAGGGCGTCCCCGTCAAACCCCGTCCAGCGCCACCCTGTGCGCAGTGTGACACCTTGGCCATCGAGCCGCCGCAACCAGGCCCGCAGCAGCGGCGACGCCTTCATCGCCACCGGAAAGACACGCCCGGAAGAGCCGGTAAAGACCTCCTGCCCCAGCGACCGCGCCCAGTCCTGAACCCCGGCTGGATCAAGGTCGGCGATCATCGGGCGCAGCCAGTCGGCGGCCTCTTCGTAATGCGCCAGAAAGCCCTCGAACGCCTCGGCCTTGGTGAGGTTGAGGCCCGACTTCCCGGCCATCAGGAACTTCCGTGCGGGGCTCGGCTTGGCCTCGGCCACCGTCACCGACACACCGCCCGCCGAAAGCACGTCAGCCGCCATGAGCCCCGCCGGCCCCGCCCCGATCACAAGCGCGTCCATCCTTGTCCTTTCCCGCAGGGCCCCCGATCTTGTCCACCATGACGCCGCATGATCCGCCAGTCTGCCCGCTTTGCCATCGTCCGATCCCGCCGGACGTGCCGCAAAGCCTGCATCATCTCGTCCCCCGGCTCAAAGGCGGCAAGGGCGGCCCGACCGCCCTTTTGCATCACATCTGCCACAAGGAAATCCACGCGAGCCTTACCGAGGCCGAACTGGCGCGCGACTACAGCACGTTCGAGGCCCTGCGCGCGCATCCAAGGCTTGCGCGGTTCATCGACTGGGTGGCGCGGCGCCCGCCGGGTTTCATCTCGCGCACGCCCGGTGGGCATCGACGTCCGGGCCGGCGCTGAGGGCAGGCCAGAGTCAGGGCCTCAGGCGAAGCCCTCGGCCTTGCGAAAGATCCCCACCTCGCGCCCGCGCCAGTTCCGCTGCACCGCGTCCAGCCGTTTCAGCGTCGCGGGATGGTTCGGATCGAGCACACCTTCCCGCACCAGCAGAGCGCAGATCGCGGCCTCGGCCCCACGGGTGCCGCCATCCACGATCTTGAGCGCGATCCCGCGCCTTTTTTCCGGCAGGATCGCCACGAAGACCGCCTCGGCGCCGGTCTTGATCGCGACCTTGCCGCCCATCGCCCGCATGAGCTCGGTGCAGGCGCGCCCCTCACCGGCCACAAGCTCGGGCCGGGCGGCCATGGCCCGGGTCAACCGGGCCGCCGCGCGGTTGCGGGTGTCGCCGTCAGGATTGGCCGCCGCGAAAAAGGCCATCGACCGCGCCAGCCCCGCGACCGAGGTGGCAAAGTTCGGCGCCGAGCAGCCGTCGATTCCGTGACCGGGGCTTTGCTCGCCCGTCACCTCTTCGAACGCCGCCTTGACCGCCTGCTGAACGGGATGGTCAAGCTCGACATATTCCGGCCCCGCGCCCATATGCTGCGCCAGCGTCAGAAAGCCGCAATGCTTGCCCGAACAGTTGTTGTGGACCTGACAGGCGCCCTCCTCGGCGCGGATCAGCCGGTCACGTTCCGCCCTGTCCGAGGGTTCCTGCACGCCGCAGCGCAGGTCCGCGTCACCGAGGCCGAGGTCGGCAAGCCAACGGCGTGCCATGTCGGTATGGATCGCCGCGCCCTGATGACTGGCGCAGGCAAAGGCAAGCTGTGCCTCGCTCAGGCCCGCGGCGTCGGCCGCACCGCTTTCCAGCAGCGGAAGGGCCTGCAACATCTTGCACGACGACCGCGGAAAGATCACCGCCTGCGGATCGCCCCAGGCGTCGATGATCGCGCCCTTTTCGTCGCAGATGACCGCGTGGCCCAGATGCCTGCTTTCCAGCATCCCGCCGCGCCAGAGTTCGGCCATTGGAACGGGTTCGGTCATCTTTCACCTCTCACAGCTGCGCGATTTCCTGCCCACGGGGGTTTCATCGCAGGGGTTTTTTGCGGTATGGAAGGCTTATCGAGTTGAAAAATCCGCCGCCAGAGGAAAAGGTCGCCCGGGAAACCCCTGTCGGCCATGACAGGCGGAAAAGCGATAATCCGGGGGCTGTGAAACAATGACATCTTGGGTAGTGCGGGGGATCGGCGCAGGTCTCATGACGCTGATGGCGTCTGCGGCGATGGCGCAGCAATCCACGAACCGCGTCGCGTCCAACACGGACTGGAGCGTTTTCGTAGAAGAGTCGCCAAGGGAATGCTGGGGCGTGTCCAGCCCCAAACAGGTGCGCAACACCCGCAACGGCCAGCCGGCGGATGTGCGGCGCGGGGACATCCTTCTCTTTGTGACGTTCCGGCCCGGCGCAGGCGCCCGGGGTGAAGTGTCGTTCACCGGCGGCTATCCCTTTGCCGACGGATCGAATGTCGAGGTGCGGATCGGGTCCGAAACCTATCAGCTGTTCACCGATGGCGACTGGGCCTGGCCCGCGAATGCCGAGGATGACGCGCGCATCCTTGCCGCGATGCGCCGCGGGTCCGAGGCTGTGCTGACCGCCCGTTCGGCGCGGGGAACGCAGACGCAGGATACATTCTCGCTCATGGGCTTTACCGCCGCCATGACCGAGGCCGAGAACCGCTGCGCAGGCTGAGCGGTTGTGAAATTTTCCGGCGCGCCCCGGCCTGTCCGGGGCGTTCTGCATTTTCCGAAACCCGCGTGAAGGCGGGAATCTGTTTCTTTGCCGCAACGTTTCCTATATAGACACGCATCCCTTTGACGGAGACGACCATGACCAGCCAAGGCGCCTCGGCCCCGATCACGCAGGACGTGCTCACCATTCCCCGGAAACTGCCGGAGGAGGGGCGGATCAACCTTGTCGGTCTGACGCGCGATGCGATGCGAGAGGCGCTGGTATCGGCGGGCACCCCGGAAAAGCAGGCAAAGATGCGGGTCGGCCAGATCTGGCAATGGATCTATCACTGGGGGGTGCGCGACTTTGGCGCGATGACGAACCTCGCCAAGGATTATCGCGCCATGCTGGCCGAGAAGTTCACCGTGACGATCCCCGAGATCGTCAGCCGCCAGATCAGCAGCGACGGCACCCGCAAATATCTGGTCCGGATTGCTGGCGGGCATGAGGTCGAAACCGTCTATATCCCCGAGGAAGGGCGCGGCACGCTTTGCATTTCCAGCCAGGTCGGCTGCACGCTGACCTGCAGCTTTTGCCATACCGGAACGCAGAAACTGGTGCGCAACCTCACGGCGGGCGAGATCGTCGGGCAGATCCTGCTGGCGCGGGACGATCTGGGCGAATGGCCGCAGCAGGGCGCGCCCAAGGACGAAACGCGGCTGATTTCCAACATCGTCCTGATGGGCATGGGAGAACCGCTTTACAACTTCGAGAATGTGCGGGACGCGATGCGCATCGCGATGGATGGCGAAGGTATCTCGCTGTCCCGGCGGCGCATTACCCTGTCGACCAGCGGCGTCGTGCCCGAGATCGCCAAGACGGCTGAGGAAATCGGCTGCCTTCTGGCGGTGTCGTTCCACGCGACCACGGACGCCGTGCGCGACAAGCTGGTGCCGATCAACAAGAAATGGAATATCGAGACGCTGTTGAACGCACTGCGCGATTATCCGCGGCTCTCGAATTCCGAGCGTATCACCTTTGAATATGTGATGCTGAAGGACGTCAACGACTCGGACGCCGATGCGCGGCGGCTGGTGCAGCTGATTTCGGGTATCCCCGCCAAGATCAACCTGATCCCCTTCAACGAATGGCCCGGGTCCGCCTATCAACGATCCGACGAAAAGCGCATACGTGCCTTTGCCGACATCATCTACAAGGCCGGTTATGCCAGCCCGATCCGGACACCGCGGGGCGAGGATATCATGGCCGCCTGCGGTCAGCTCAAATCCGCGACCGAGCGGGAGCGTAAAAGCCGTGCCCAGATCGCGGCTGAACTGGCCGCCGAGGCCAGCGCGGGCTAGACCATCCGGATCACGTCCTTGTCGATCGACAGCATGTAGCCCTGACGGGCATTGTTGCGCACCAGAAGCTCGCTGACCATCTGGTTCCCGAGGCTGTCGCGAAGGCGCTTGATCCGGGTGGCACCTGCGGCCTCGTCGCAATCGGCCGCGTTCCGGCCCGAGATCATCGCCTCGATCTGCGCGCCGGACAGAACCTCATCATCCATCCGCGCCTCGGCCAACACCGCCAGCGTCTCGATCGCGGCGGGCGTCAGGCGAAAATCCATATGGTTGAGCGACACGAGATTCTCTGCCCGCGAAATGACGAGCGAGGACACCTCGATCCCCGATTGCTTGATCTGCGACATCCGACGGTTCAGCGCGACGATCATCACCAGAAAGACCAGCGCCGCCCCGAGAAGAGCGGTGGAAAATACCAGCAGCACGAAGATGACCATGCGGTAAGAGGCAAGGACCTCTGAAAAGGACGTGGCGGATTCGGCGAGGATCTCCAGCAGCCGGATTTCGGTCATGCCGGTCAGCGCGTCGTTTTCCACAAAGATGCGCTCGACCTTCTGGTTGAAGGCGTTGGCGCTTGGCAGATTGAGAAACAAGAGCGCTGCCGCCCCTGCAAGGATCGCCACGACCGCAGTGATCCCGAGCGTGACGACGCGATGTCCCGCCCGCAGTGCTTCAGTAGCGGAGATAGAACTGTCCCGCACTCGCTCTCCTCTCGTCCAAGCCTTCGGGGCCGAAAATGGACATGACATTGAGCAGCGTCCAGCCATCCCGTCCAATTCGGCCGGATATTGCCTGCGCTGCCGCCTGTGCGCCGGAACACGCCTGATCCGGCAGCTCGATCACGCCATAGTGCAGACGGAGCGGATTATCCCGCTTGGCCTTGTAATCGGCATAGCAGGCCGCCTCGGCCATGCCGGCGGACAGAACGAGCAGCGCCACAAGGGCAAGAATGCGGTGCGGTTTCATGCCCCGACACTGGGGCCGAAGGGACCGATAATCAATAACAAAGCAGGTTTTCGCCGCCGGTTATCCGATAACAGCCTGCCGATATTGCCTGTCGGGCAGGCCAGCGCCCAGCCTCATCCCATCAGCCGCCGGGCGCTGTCCGGCAGATCAGCGACATGCCCGGCAGGCGCCGGCAGCACAGAGGATGAGTTCATGGCATTCCTTTCCAAAGTCACCGCACTGGCCACCGCAGCCGCGATCGCCTTTTCCGCAGCCGTCGTGCAGCCGGCGCAGGCCGCGACCAATCAGGACCTGCAGCGCCTTCTTTACGGGGCGGCGGGGATCGCGGCGCTGGGTCTCATCCTGAACGAGGGGCGCCGCAATCAGGCGCAGGCGGCCCCTTCGCGCCCCTCTCACCCCCATCGCGGCCAGACCTATCTGCCGGCGCGCTGCGCCAGCGACGAACGCACCCGCAACGGGTGGGAGACCTTCTACGATTCCAACTGCCTCCGCCGTGAGGGGGTCCGAAATCTGCCGGGACGCTGCGAAGTCCGTGTCGTCAGCCCGCGTGACCGTGGGCGCGATATGTACAGCGGCGCCTGCCTGCAACAGGCAGGCTACCAGCCCGAGCGGCGCGGCCGGCGCTGAGCCGGAAAGACCGCGCCCGGGCCGGGCAGCAACCGGCGGGGCAGTGGGGCGGGGGCCGAGGCACCCCCGCCCCTTTTTTCGCCTACCCCGTCTTGGCCGCCTCTTTTTCGGCGCGTCGCCCCGCGCTAAAGAGGGCCCATGATGACCTTGATGAGCCTTCCCCACGACCAGAGCTTCGAGAGCCTTGCGGCCGCCCAGGGCTATCTGCGCGTCGCGGGCGTCGATGAGGTGGGTCGCGGTCCGCTCGCCGGTCCCGTCACGGCGGCAGCGGTTCGCCTGCGGGCGGGCCGGATACCCGCAGGTCTGCGCGATTCAAAGGCCCTGACCCCCGCGCGCCGAGAGGCGCTCTGCGCCGAGATCATGGAGGCGGCCGAGGTCTCAGTCGCCCATGCGAGCGTCGAGGAAATAGACCAGCTCAACATCCTGCGGGCCAGCCATCTGGCGATGTGCCGCGCCTTGGCGGGGCTGCCGGATATCGACTTTGCCCTGATCGACGGCAACCGCCTGCCCGAGGGGCTGACATGCGCCGGGCAGGCGATCGTCAAGGGCGATGCGCTCTGCCTCTCGATTTCCGCAGCCTCGATCGTGGCCAAGGTCACGCGTGACCGGATCATGGTGGATTTGGCGCAACAGCATCCCGGCTATGGCTGGGAACGCAACGCAGGCTATGGCACACGCGAACATTGCGCCGCGCTTCAACATCTTGGGGTCAGCCCACACCATAGACGGTCCTTCGCGCCGGTCTACAACATCTTGTATCAAGTGAATTCATAAGCCGCTGATTCAAATAAAGAAATTGACGGCGATTCGCCGATGACTCATGTTATCCACAACAAACGACGCGAAACGCGCGGATAAACTGAGGCAGCAAGATGACCAGAACCAAGGCAGCAGGGGCGGCAACGCTTCCCCTGAACGAGATACTTGCAGGCGATTGCATCGAGGTAATGAACCGTCTGCCAGAGGCTTCGGTCGATCTCATCTTTGCCGATCCGCCTTACAACCTGCAACTGCGCGGCGATCTGCACCGCCCCGACAACTCGCGCGTCGATGCGGTGGACGATGCCTGGGACCAGTTCGCGAGCTTCGAGGCCTATGACCGCTTTACCCGCGACTGGCTGCGGGCGGCACGGCGCCTCTTGCGGCCGAACGGGGCGATCTGGGTGATCGGCAGCTATCACAATATTTTCCGGGTCGGTGCCGCGCTTCAGAACGAGGGTTTCTGGATTCTGAACGACGTGGTCTGGCGCAAGTCGAACCCGATGCCGAACTTTCGCGGCAAGCGCCTGACGAATGCCCATGAAACGCTGATCTGGGCGTCCAAGGCCGAGGCGAGCAAATACACCTTCAACTATGAGGCGCTGAAGGCGCTCAACGAAGGGGTGCAGATGCGGTCGGACTGGCACCTGCCGATCTGCACCGGGCATGAGCGGATCAAGGACGCCAACGGCGACAAGGCGCACCCGACGCAAAAGCCTGAAAGCCTGCTGCACCGGGTTCTGGTGTCCACGACCAATCCGGGCGATGTGGTGCTCGACCCGTTTTTCGGGACCGGAACGACCGGCGCCGTCGCCAAGATGCTGGGGCGCAATTTCGTGGGGATCGAGCGCGAGGAGACCTACCGTGAGGTCGCGGCGCGCCGGATCGAGCGGATCCGCCCCTATGACCGCACCGCGCTCGAGGTGACGGGGTCAAAACGCGCGGAACCGCGCATCCCCTTTGGTCAGCTGGTCGAACGCGGGATGCTGCGCCCGGGCGAGGTTCTGGTCTCGCCCAACGGCAAGAGCGCCAAGGTGCGGGCCGACGGAACGCTGGTCGGCAATGACGTCAAGGGCTCGATCCATCAGGTCGGCGCCGCGCTGGAAGGCGCCCCAAGCTGCAACGGCTGGACCTACTGGCATTTCCGGCGCGAGGGCAAGATGATCCCCATCGACCTTCTGCGCCAGCAGATCCGCGCGGAAATGTCGGCGGCCGAGGCGCCCCGCGCGAACTGACACATCCTTTGAATACCGCCAGCGCCCTGCCATCGCCGGGCGCCGCCTTGCCCCGCCGCATCACCTGTGGCGGGGTTTTTTCATACGTGACGCGGCAAGGGGTTGGTGCCCCGGTTATAGGGCTGCCAGTCTTCGATGTCGGGATAGTATTTCCGGCGCCACGCCCGCACCCTGGGGTTCATCACCCGGCGCCACAGCGGCGGGATCATCGCAAGCGTCGTCATCGCGGGATAGCCGAAGGGAAGTTGCGGCGCCTCCTCCTCGGAATAGGTCTGCAGCAGGGGAAAACGCCGGTCGGGCTTGTAATGATGGTCGGAATGGCGTTGCAGGTTGATGAGCAGCCAGTTCGACGCCTTGTGCGCCGCGTTCCAGCTGTGCCGGGGCAGGACATGTTCATACTTGCCCTCACCCAGATGCCGGCGTGTCAGCCCGTAATGTTCGATGTAATTGGTCAGTTCCAGTTGCCAGACGGCCACGAAGGCCTGAAAGGCGAAAAGCCCGACGCCGGCCCATCCCCCCAGACCCGCTGCAAGGATCAGGCACCCGCCCTGCAGCGCCGCGTAACGCCAGAACGGGTTACGTCGGTGCCAGACGGGCAGCCCGCGCCGCGCGAGCATCTGCGCCTCGGCGCGCCAGGCCGAGGGCGGACAATCGCGCAGGACCCGGTAGAAATAGCGATGAAACCCCTCGTTGTAGCGGGCCGTCACCGGGTCGCGCGGCGTGCCGACATGCCGGTGATGCACCAGGAGATGTTCCGAGCGGAAGTGGCTGTAAAGCACCATCCCCAGCAGCAGGTCGCCCAACCAGCGTTCCACCCGGTTCTTCTGGTGCAGCAACTCATGGGCATAAACGATGCCGACGGTGCCCGAAATAACCCCCGCCCCGAACATGAGGACAAGCGTTTCCACAAGGCTCAGGTGATCGGTATGCGTGACCCACCAGATCAGGCCGAACACCGTCACGAACTGGATCGGAAACCATATCAGCGTGATGAGCCTGTACCAGAACAGGTCGGTTTCCGGGATCAGCGGGTCCGGGTTCCCCTCTTCCAGCCCGGTGATCGCATCGAGGATCGAGACCATCACCCAGCCATAAACCGGCAGCAGGATAACCGTCCAGCCGCCCTGCACCGCCCCAAGCACGGCCAGCGGGATCATCCCGAGCGACAGCCAGAACGGCAGGGCGTTCTTCAGCCTCCGGATATCCTTTGCGTCAGCGGTTGCCATGCGCACCTCCTGGCCATCGGGGGCAGTTTAGCCGCAATCGCGGGCGCGGAAAACCTCGCCCGCCGCCCAAGGACGGGCCTGCCCTCAGTCCGAGCGATATTGTGCAAGCGCCGAGGCGACAAGGTCGGGTTGCACGATTTCCAGCCAGTAGCCGTCCGGGTCGCGGATAAAGGCGATGTCCTTTATGCCGCCCTCACCCAATCGTTTCTGAAAGGTGACGCCCAGCCTTTCGAACCGGGCACAGGCAGCCGAAATGTCCGGCACTGAGATGCAGATATGGCCATAGCCCTTGGGCGCTTCGTTTCCGCTATGCATCACGCTGTCATCCGTCTCGGACCCCCAGTTATGGGTCAGTTCCAGAAGCCCGGGGCGCGAGAATGTCTGTTCCAGACTGCCATCCACAGGGTCATGCCCGCGCGGCTGGAGAAAATAGAGCGAGAACTTCCATTCGGCTAAATCGAGCCTTGTGACCAGACGCATCCCCAGAACGTCCCGGTAGAACGCCAGCGAGCGGTCCGGGTCCTTGATCCGCAGCATGGTATGGGCCAGGACATAGCCATCGGTTTCGGCAAGATCGTCTTGCATATCGGAAACTCCCTTTCAGATTGTCGCGCGGACGAGATCATAGGCCTTGCGCATCACGGTCGGCAGAGCAGCGGGACGAAATTCCGCCTGCGGCATGAAAAACCCCCGCAGGGGCTCGGCGTCCATATCGACCTTAGCGACGCGCAGCCCAAGGCTCAGGTGAAAATGGGTGAAGGTGTGGCGGACCTCTGCCCCGGGATCGCGCCAGTCTGCCTCCAGCGGCGGCGCCTCGGCAGGGGCGGCGCCCCAATCCGCGCCGGGCCAACCCAGCATTCCGCCCAGAAGGCCCTTGTCCGGCCGGCGCTCCAACAGCCAGGCGCCATCGCTGCGGCGGGCGACATAAGCGATGCCGTGGCGCAGCGGTTTTGCCGCTTTCGCGCTTTTGCGCGGAAGATCCGACTGCATCCCTGCGGCCCGGGCGGCACAGTCCGCGTTCCACGGGCAGATCCCGCAGGCGGGGCTGCGCGGGGTGCAGATGGTGGCACCAAGGTCCATCACCGCCTGCGCATAATCCCCGGGGCGCTCGTCAGGCGTCAGCCGGGCAGCAAGCGCCGTAAGTTCGGGCTTTGCGGCGGGCAAGGGCGTCTCGACCAGAAAGAGCCGCGACATCACCCGTTCGACATTTCCGTCGACCACCACGGCGGGTTCATCGAACGCGATCGCGGCGACCGCGGCTGCGGTGTAGGGGCCGATGCCGGGCAGCGACAACAAACCCGCGCGTGACGTGGGGAACCGGCCCCCATGGTCGTCCCGGACCGCCCGCGCACATTTCAGCAGATTGCGCGCCCGGGCATAATACCCCAGTCCCGCCCATGCGGCCATCACATCCTCATCCCGGGCCGAGGCGAGCGCCGAGACATCGGGCCAGCGTTCGATGAACCGCCGGAAGTAATCCCGCACCGCGGCCACCGTCGTCTGCTGCAGCATCACCTCGGACAACCAGACGCGGTAGGGATCGGGGTGCACCCCCGCCGCACGGTCGGCAGGACCGACACGCCAGGGCATTGCCCGGGCATGGCGGTCATACCAGGCCAAGAGTTCGATCACCCGACCGTCACGCAATCTTTATTCCTTCAAATGCTGCAAAGCGCTGGCGCCTGCGGTGGTTGCGCCTAAACTATGGGCCGGTAAAGGTCGGGACAAGATGACGAATTCCCAGGGCAAAGCACAGGATCGCGTGCGACGGCGGATGCGCGGCTTCGAGGCCGCGGGCAACCTGCTGCGCGACCGCATCCGCGGCGCCGGGGAAAAGCGCGGCTTTGCCGTCAGCCGGATGCTCACCCATTGGCCCGAGGTGGTGGGCACGGATATCGCCGGTGCCTGCCGTCCGGTCCGCATCGCCTATGGGCGCGAAGGGATGGGCGCCACGCTCACGCTGCTGGTGCAGGGGGCGATGGCCCCGGTCATCCAGATGCAACTGCCCCAGATCCGGGACAAGGTGAATGCCTGCTACGGCTACAATGCCATCGCACGCATAACCGTGACCCAGACGGCTGCCGAGGGTTTTGCCGGAGGGTTCACCGAGCGGCAGGCAGGTTTCACCCCCGCCCCCCCGCAACCCGGGCCGAACCCCGAGATCACCGCGCGCGCCGGCGCAGCCGTCGCCGATGTGCGGGACAACAGCCTGAGAGAGGCGCTTGAAGCCCTCGGGCGAAACATTCTATCCGGTCCGAAACGACAGAAAGGCAACTAGATCATGCTGAGAAAGCTCATTCCCGCAGTTGCGGCGCTTGCCGTGGTGGCGGCGGGCGGCTGGTGGTTCTCCGGTAACGGCGGATCGGGGGGCGGAATGACCGCGATCTCTCGCGCCGATGCGCAGGAAACCGCGTCGGAGGTTGACTTCAGCCGGGTTCCCGACATGGCCCTCGGCGATGAGAATGCGCCGGTGACGCTGATCGAATACGCCTCGTTCACCTGCCCCCATTGCGCGAGTTTCCACGCGACGGTCCTGCCGGAGCTTCGGGCGAACTACATCGACACCGGCAAGGTGCGCTATGTTCACCGCGAGGTTTATTTCGACCGCTATGGCCTCTGGGCTGCGATGGTCGCGCGCTGCGGCGGCGAGATGCGTTACTTCGGACTTGCCGACCGGATCTATTCGACCCAGCGCGACTGGACGGCATCCAACGATCCCTCGGTCGTGGCGGAAAACCTGCGCCGGATCGGCCGCAGCGCGGGTATGAACGACGCGCAACTGGACGCCTGCCTGCAGGATGGCGACATGGCGCAGGCGATGGTCGCGGTCTATCAGACCAATGCCGATGCCGACGACGTGCGCGCGACGCCTACCCTGATCATCAACGGGGAAAAGCATGGCAACATGTCCTATGCCGATCTTTCGCAACTGCTGGACGGTCTGCTGGACGACTAACGCGCCCGGGTATCAGCGGGGCAGGCCCAGATCCGTCAGGGCCTGTTCCAACGGCATAGAGTCATCGAGTTGCAGCCGGACCGGCAATGTCAGCACCTTGCGGCGCCAGGCCAAAGGCAACCGGACCGCATCCTTTTCGGTCGTCACCAGCTGCGCATTGCGCAGCCTTGCCTCGGCCTCAAGCCGTTGGAGAAGGCGCGGCGTGAACGGCTGGTGATCTTCCAGCGCCTCGTGGCGGATCAGATCCGCCCCCAGATCGCGGAGCGTCGCAAAGAACTTTTCCGGATGCCCGATCCCGGCAAAGGCAAGCGCGCGCAGACCGGTCCATTGCATCCCCGTCTGCAGCGGCTCCAACCGGCCGCCGAGCACCGGACAGGGAAACGGCCCCCATTGCGACTGAAAACCGGCGCGCGCCTCCGGCGATCCGATTGCAAGGACCATGTCGGCACGGGCAAGCCCGGCCGCGACGGGTTCGCGCAGGGGGCCGGCGGGCAGGCAACGACCGTTACCAAAGCCCATTGCCGCATCGACCACGACAATCGACAGGCTTTTGGCGACCGAGGGATTCTGAAATCCGTCATCCAGCAGGACCACAGCCGCGCCAGCCTCTGCCGCGGCCCTGACCCCCGCAGCCCTGTCGCGCGCCACCCAGGTCGGGGCAAAGGCGGACAGAAGAAGCGGTTCATCCCCGACCGCCGCCGCATCATGGCGTGTCGCATCGACACGGACCGGGCCCTTCAGCCGGCCGCCATACCCGCGCGAGACGATATGCACCCCGTGCCCCTGCAGCCGCTGCGCCAGAAACATCGCCATCGGCGTCTTGCCGGTGCCCCCCACATTCAGGTTCCCGATGCAGATAACGGGGACCGGCGCCTGCCACCCTGCCCCCCGCGCGATCCTGCGTGCGGTAGCGTAGCCATAGACATGCCCGAGCGGCGACAAAAGCCGGGCCTGCCAGCCGGGCTGGTCAGGGGGCGTGAACCAGAACCGCGGCGCGCCCATCAGGCGGTCCCCCGGGGTTGAAGCGCGGCCAGAAGCATCGCCGCCACCCGGTCGGTCACATCCGCGCCGCTTGACGCCACGACCCAGGCATTATGGGCCATCATCGCCGTACGGTCGGGGGCGCGAAGTTCACCTATTGTTGCGCTCAGAACCGGGACGCTGCCAACCAGCCGGGCTGCCCGCGCGGCGCCCAGACGCGATAGAACGCCGGAATGCGCCCCCCTGCGCGGCCCGTGCAGGATCGCCGAGCCGAGCGCCGCCGGCTCCATCGGGTGGCGAAGGGGCCCGTCCCCGATCAGCGTTCCGCCCAGAAACGTGATCTGCGCAAGGCGATACCAGAGGCCGTATTCCCCCTCGGTGTCGGCAACATAGACCTGATCCTCATCATCGGGATAGTCTTCGCGGGACCGGAGCGCGGCTGACAGCCCCAATGCCTCTGCCCGGTCGGCGATGCCCGGCCCGCGCCGCGCCTCACGCGGGACAAGGATCATCAGCGCCCTGTGCGACAGACGCAGCACGGCGGCATGTGCCTGAAGCAGGCTTTCCTCTTCCTCGGGCGGGACATCGGCGGCAAGCCAGACCAGCCGGGTGTGCAGGCCCTGCGCCAGTGCCTCCCGCTCGGCCTCGGTGCAAGGCAGCGCCTGCGGGCTGGCCTCGACCCGCCCCGTCACCAGAACCCGGTCGGGCGCGGCGCCAAGACGCCGGAATATGGCGGCGCGGTCTTCGTCCCAGGCGAGAACCCGTTCCATCCGCTGAAGCAACGCGCGCAGAAGACCCGGATACCATGCGCCACCGCTCACATGCGGGGCCGTTCCTGTGTCGATCAGATATAGCGGCACATCCCGGCGATGCGCTTCGGTGATCAGCGCCGCAGGCAGCGCGCCCGCGGCCAGAACACCCATCGACGGCTTCCAGTGGTCGAGAAAGGCACTCGCTGCCTCCGGCGCATCCACCGGCAGGCTCGTCCCGCCTTCGACACCGGTCATCAGGCCCGCCGGCGCGGCGGGACCGCGCGCGATGCGGGGCCAGAGTTCGGAGATCGCCGCGCCTCCCGCGGGATCAGCGGCGTGAAACCAGACAAGCCGCCCCGGTGGGCGTGCATCGTGCAGACGGACGGGATCGCCGGCGCGATGCCGCCGGCCCGACCGCAGCAGATAGAGCGCCAGCCCCAGTGACATGTTTTATCCCTTCGGCGCCTCAGACGCCCAGTTCCTCGGTCGGGCTTGCAGGCTGTTCCTCATCGCGCAACCGATGAATATGGGCAATGAAATAGCGCATATGTGCATCGTCCACAGTCCGCTGCGCTTCGGCTTTCCAGGCGGTATAGGCGCTGGCATAGTCAGGATACATGCCGACGATATGAATGTTGGCGGTATCGCGGAACACGTTCTTGGACGGGGTCACAAGCTCGCCGCCAAAGACAAGATGCAGGCGCTGGGTCATGGATGCTTCCTTTTCAATGCGCGCGCAGCCTAGTCATCAGAGCGCGCGGGTCAAGTCGGCGCGTCCGGCGCCGAGCCGCTGCAGAAAGTCGTGGTGAACGGCCTCGGGCCCCGCGATCACGCCATCCGTCTGCGGGTGGGGCGCGTTGAACCGCAGCGCCTGCCCCTTCCGGTCGCTCAGATGCACGCCCGCCTCGGCCGCGATCAGCGCCGCCGCCGCGATGTCCCATTCCCAGGCGGGGCGGAGCGTCAGCATACCGTCGAAGCTGCCATCAGCCACAAGACAAAGCCGCCATGCGAGCGACGGGCGAAAATGCCGCTCGACCTCCGGAACGCCGCCCGGCCACAGGTCCGGCGCAAGCTGCGTACGCGAGGCAAGCACCCGCGCGCCGCCCGGCACCGCGCGCGGCCTGACGCGAATGACCCGACCGTTGAGTGTCGCACCGCCCGTCGCTGTCGCGGTATAGGTCAGGTTCATCAGCGGAAGATGTACCACCGCCGCGACGGGGCGCCCGTCTTCCACCACGGCGAGGGCATGGGCAAAGCTGCGCTGGCCATCCAGAAAAGCCCGGGTCCCGTCGATGGGGTCGACCACGAAGACCCGTTGGCGCGTCAGCCGGTCGCCATCGTCCGCCGTTTCCTCGGACAGCCAGCCATAATCCGGCCGTGCCTCCAGCAGGCGGGACCGGAGCATTTCGTCGACCTCAAGGTCGGCCTCGCTGACCGGCCCCTGCCCCTGCCCCTTGTCCCAGCTTTGGGGGCCGTTGCCAAAGTGGCGGGCGGCAATGTCACCGGCTGCCTGCGCCGCCTCGATCAGAAGGGGCAGATCATTCCCCGGCAATGGTCAGCCCCTCGACCAGAAGGCTTGGCACAACGCTGCTCAGATGGGTGCGGGCGTCATTCGCCGGTATCAGGGACAACAGCATATCCCGCAGATTGCCGGCGATCGTGCATTCGTTGACCGGCCAGGCGATCTCGCCCCCCTCGACCCAGAAGCCGGAGGCGCCGCGGGAATAGTCGCCGGTATTGGGATTGATCGACGCGCCCAGCAGCGACGTGACCAAAAGCCCCCGCCCCATCTCGCGCAGCAGATCGTCGCGCGACCGTTCCCCTTGCGTCAGCGATATGTTGGTCGTGCCGGGCGCAGGCGGCGCGGAGGTGCCGCGCATCGCGTTCGCCGTGCTGCCGGTGGCAAGCTTGCGCCCGGTCGCAAGATCGGTGACCCAGCCGCGCAGGACACCATCCTCGACCCAGGCACGCCGCGCCGTCGCCAGCCCTTCGGCATCGAAGACGCGCGAGCCCGAAACCCGGGGCCGCAACGGGTCCTCGATCACCGACAGGCCCTTGGGCAGGACCTGCTCGCCCATCCTGTCGCGCAGCCAGCCCGATCCGCGCGCAACCGTGCTGCCGTTGATCGCCGACAAAAGGTGGCTGATCAGTCCCGCCGCAACGCGTTCATCGTAAAGCACAGGGAACGCCCCGGTCGGGGGCTTCCGGGCGCCCCGACGCGCGATTGTCCGTTCCGCCGCGATCCGCCCGACCTCTTCCGGTGCCATCAGATCGGACTGGAACACGCGGCTGTCGCCAAAATAGTCCCGCTCCATCCCCGTGCCCTCGCCGGTGATGGCGACACATGACACCCCGCGCGACGTGCGCATGTAGCCGCCGGAAAAGCCGTTGGTTGCGGCAAGGTGGATGGCCTGCCGGCCATAGCCTGCACCGGCGGATTGCACCTTGCTGATCCCCGCAACCGCCAGCGCAGCCGCCTCGGCACGGCGGGCATCGTCCTGCAGGGCGGCAGGCTCGGGTTCCGGCGTCGGGTCGAAAAGCTCCAGCCCGCCGGCATCGCGCAGGGTCGCCAGTTGATCCGCCTCGGCAAGCCCGATCCAGCGGTCCTCCGGCGCCTCGCGCGCCATGGCCACGGCGCGCTCCGCCATCGCCGCAATGGTGCTGTCGCGGGTGTCGGAGGCCGACACACAGGCCTGCCGCTTGCCGATCAACACCCGCAGCCCGATTTCCAGCCCCTCGGACCGCTCCGCCTGTTCAAGCTGGCCGGAACGGACGTCAATGCTGACCGAGGTGCCCGAGATCGCGATCGCATCCGCTGCCTCCGCGCCCGCACGTCGTGCCGCGCCAAGCAACGCCTCGGTCAGACGATCAAGCGACGCCGGTCGATCCGTCATGGCAGCACCCCCTTTGGCCCGTTCAGAGATCAGGACCTAGAGTGCAGGCGGGCGCCGCGCAAGCCCAAGGCAGCGCGCGCCGCCCCGCATAGCCGCACTGCCCAACGAAAAGGGGGCCCTTGCGGCCCCCTTCCAAAGCGATGTCCCGCCGGATCAGCGGATGCGCTGACCGTTTGCCAGAACCTCACCCGCCTCGTTAACCTCGATCCGCGAGGTGAGCGTGTCTTCTTCGCCCTCAACCGGGCGGGCGAAAAGCGTCATCATCATGCGTGCGCCCATCGCCTGGTCCTGCGGCAAGAGACCCATCCCGACCAGCCGGTCAATCAGGGCATTGCCACCGACCAGCCGCAGATCCGCCGTCCCCTCAGGCCGCGGGGACCCCTCGAACGTCACCAGATCGTCGTTGTCGAAGGTGAAAGCGCCTACGCCGGTCAAAAGCGCGCCAAGCCCGCCGACATGCAGTTCGTTCAGCGTCACGCTTTCGATCTGGCCCGGCGCCTCTTCCTGCTCCCAGGTCTCGGGGTTCAGCAGGCTATGCGTCAAGAGCGCGGTGCCCGCCAGGTCGATCACCGCCGTGATCGGGTCCCGGGGCAGGTTCCCCTGGGGATCGAACATCGCCCAGACCTCTTCGTTGACCGTCAGGTCGACAAAGCGGGTCGCGAATTCGAAATCCTGCGGCTCCGGGGCTTCGTCCAGCGGCAGTCGAAGCGTCGTGCCCGTCTCGGCCACGCTGCCCGAGATCGGAACGGGAAACGCCCCTGCGAGCATCGAAAACTCACCGCCATTCGTGCCGGTCTCATAGAGGACACCTTCGTTGTCGAGGCCGAAGGCGAAGCGACCATCCTGAAGTTGCCCCGAGAATTCGAAGGGCTGCGCCGAGTTGTCGACGCCGCTCACATCCACCGTGAAACTCGCTGCGGACATATCCGCGCTCATGAAGCCGCCGGTGCGCAAACGCTCCAGCCATTCTTCCGGCTGGCCCTGAAACAGACCAAGGGAAACCACCTGCTCTGCCGCGAGCCCGTCCATCGCGATCACCGCGCGAACCTCACCGCCCTCGGCCGAGGTTACTTCCCACACATACTCGGCCGAGTCTGCCTGCGCGGTCATGGTGACGCCTTCGTCATCCGTGCGTCCCATTGTGCCGGACAGGGCGAGGACCTCGAGCGCAGCGGTTATTTCGCCCTGATCTTCGGGAGTCAGAAAAATATCACTCATGGTGAAAGCCGCTGCCGTCCACTCATAGGTGACAGCACCCGGATCGCCCTCGGCGATGGCGACGAAATCGGTGAATTCCATGGTTCCGGTCGTGGTGATCGTCTCACCTTCCGGGCCGGTCATCGTCATTTCGAGGATCATCGGGCTACCGCCCGTCATCTCGACCCGGCCATCCCCCAGTTCGCGCAGGCGCATGTCCGCCATAGTCATGGTGCTGCCGCTCTCTGCGCCTTCCAGGGCCATGGTAGACATGGTCATCTCGATGCCTGACACGATGAGCGTGTCGCCGTCGCGGCGCGTTTCGGCATTGGTGATCTGATAACCGACCGAGGCAAGGATCTCTTCCTGATCCGCCCAGACATCTTCTGCCGTAACGTCTGCGAATACAGCGGTGCCGATGGCCGACCCCATCAACCCCAAAAAGATCGCCCTGCCCGAGGTCCTTGCCACATTGATCATACTCAAACCCTCATCCATCCGACATCCGCGCCGGCACATTTCCGGTAACTTCCCCGCCGGTCAACCCGCTGTCCGGGAAATTGGTTTCCCTTTTCCGCCCTATCGGCGACAGTTTGCTGGCGACTTGATAAAAGAGGAATAAAGATGAACGACATGCGCGACAAGGTAATCCTGATCACCGGCGCAAGTCGCGGTATCGGCGCGGCCACGGCAAGGGTCTTCTTTTCCGCCGGCGCGAGGCTTGTGCTGCTGGCGCGGGATCGCGAAAGCCTCGATGCGCTGTCGCAGGAAACCGGTGCCCTGGCCGTAACGGGGGATGTCGCTGATCCCGCTTCGATGGAACTCGCCGTTGCGACCGCCTATGAACGGTTCGGGTCGCTTGACGTGCTGGTCAACAATGCCGGCATCATCGGGCCGATCGCATCCCTTGCAGAGGCGGACGCCTCGGATTGGGGACAGGCGATCGACGTCAACCTCAAGGGCGTTTATCACGGGATGCGCGCCGCGCTTCCTGTCATGCGCGCGCAGGGGGGCGGCACGATCCTCACTGTCGGCTCCGGCGCTGCCCACACACCACGCGAAGGTTGGAGCGCCTATTGCGCCTCGAAGGCCGGGGCGCTGATGCTGACAAAGGTGACGGATCAGGAGGCGCGGGCGGACGGCATACGCGCGCTCAGCCTATCGCCCGGGACCGTCGCCACCGACATGCAGCAGCAGATCCGCCAAAGCGGGATCAACCCCGTCAGCCAGCTTGACTGGTCGGCGCATATTCCGCCCAAATGGGCCGCGCGGGCCTTGCTATGGATGTGCGGCCCCGAGGCGGACGATTTTCTGGGGCAGGAGGTCTCGCTGCGGGACGAGGATATCCGGCGGCGGATCGGGCTGGGCTAACCCCCGGCCCCGGAACGGCGTCACTGCGCCGCGACTTCCAGCACCGCAGCCGCTTTTGGCAGGCGGATGATGAACTCTGTTCCATCCTCATCGGTCCGCACCAGATCGAGACGTCCGCCATGCCCCCGGATCAGTTCCGCCGATATTGCCAGCCCCAGACCAAAGCCACCCTTGCGTGCCCCGCCCTGAAATGCGGTAAAGAGGTGCTCGCGTGCCTTTTCCGGCAGCCCGGGCCCAGTGTCACCGACGCGGATCCACCAGGTTTCTTCATCCTCGCCGCCGCCGATTTCGATGGTGCCCGGACGGCCCGTCGCCTCGATCGCCTGCCGGGCATTCCGGACGAGATTCGAAAGAACACGGAAAAGCTGTTCGCTGTCCGCACGAATCGTGAGGCCGGGGGCGACATCGGTTATGAAGGTGAGCTCGCCCTCCCGCGACGCCAACTGCTCGCTCTCGATCACCTCGGCCACCAGGAGGCGCAGGAAAAGCCGTTCCAGCCGGGGCGCGGGTTCCTCGGCCCGGCCAAAGGCAAGCGTGCTTTCGCAAAGGTTCACGGCGCGCGATAAGGACCCCACCAGCTTGGGCGCCGCACGGGCGACCGCCGGGTCATTGCTCCGCTCCATCCGGTCGGCAAACAGCGTCGCGGTCGTCAGGATGTTGCGCAGGTCGTGGCTGACCTTCGCCACCGCGCCGCCCAGCTGCGCCAGCCGCTCTTTCTGGCGCAACGCCCCCGTCAACTGCGTCTGGAGCGAGCGGAGCGCCTGCTCCGCCTCGCGCACCTCGGTCACACCGCCTGACGGTTCGATGATCCGCCGTGCGTCCTCGGGTGCCTCGGCATAGGCGGTCATGTGCCCCACCAGCCGTCGGATCGGCGCCACCAGCAGCACCCGAACCGCAACGAACAACAATATGGCAGTGACCGCCGAAATGATCGCCGACAGGGCAAGGATGCGCAACGCGTATTCGATCATGTTCGCGCGCAGCGGCGCAGTCTCGATCGTGACCTCGATCAGGAGGCCGGCCGCCTGCACAGGGTTGCCGATCACCCGGATGACCCGGTTTTCCCGTTTGCGCAGAACGTCCAGCGCATCGCGGATCAGGTCGAGCGGGCTCGCCGCGCGCAGGTCGTAGGTCGCATGGACCGGCGAGGGCAGAGGCGAGGACAGGACCAGCTGGCGCATCTCGTCCCGTCGCAGGACCACGTTGAAAACCCCGGCATTGGACAGAAGCTCGCGCTCCAGGTCTTCCGATATCATCTCGTCCGTCGCCAGCAGCGCAAGCGAGGCGATCTGTGCCCGTTCCAGACGCAGCAACAGGTAATCCTCGCGGAAACGCGCGATGGACGGCAGGAAAATCAAAACCTCGGCCAGCATGACGAAGACCACCGTCAACATCAGGAACCGGCCCGAGAGGCTGTTTAGAAACATGCGAACGCCTCAGGGTCACCAAACGGTACGGCCAGCACCGCCGGCGGGGATTATCAAACACTTTCGCCAGAAAATAGGTTCCGTCGAAGGAATTGTTTAGTCCCGGTCCGCAATTTCAGGGTCGGGCCATTCCCGTTCGTTTCTGCTTCCAGAAAACATAGATCGCCGGCAGGATCACCACAAGCGCCAGCGCGGCGAGGGCGCCGAGCACGAACGGGTCCCTTAGCAATGCCTCGTCGGACGGGTCGTCCTGCATCAGAATCTCGCCCAGGCCCGCCCCGATCCATGTGTATAGAAACGTGGCCGGCAGACTCCCAAGCGCGGTGGTCCACGCAAAGCGAAGGGTAGGAACCCGCACCAGCGCCGCCAGAACATTCCCCACAGCCAGCGGGATGCCCGGCAAGATCCGTAACGAGAGAAGCACGAGGACTTCATTGTCCCTTATCCGCTCCATGCTGCGCTGCATCCGCCCGCTGCCGGTGCGCAGCAGGCGCAGGAATGGGCCGCCGAGACCAGACCGGACAGCAAGAAACAGCAAGAGCGCCCCACCCGTCAGGGCCCCAAGATTGAAGAATGCTCCCGGAAATAACCCGAAGAGGAAACCACCGGTCAGCGTCAGCGGCAACGCCGGCAAGGTTGTCAGCACCATCGCGACATAGGCTGCAAGAAACAGCGCCACGGTCAAGCCATAGTTGCGGTCGCGGAACTCGATCAGTGAAAGATGATGTTCATGCAGCGTCTCGAACCGCAACCGGTCGCTGAGCATCGAATAGGCAAGGATTGCCGCAACCGCGATCGTCAACGCCGGGAGCATGCGCCAAAGCGCGGTGCGCATTCCTTGGGAACGCGCGGATTTCCTTCCATTCACCATAGTCTTCCCATGGTTCCGCCCGCATTTTGTCGACCCGGCGACGATAGCCGCCAGCACGGATTCGGGCCAGCAGAACCGGTCACGAAGCGAGGGGCCATGGATCCCGTCGGAATGAACCCGTCAAAGTGAGCCGGCACCGGGCGGTTCTGAATTGACTCGGTCCGGTTCCGCGGCTATGTGCCGTGCTTCGATAAAGCCGGGTCGAATCCGGCTTCCCAAGACGGAGTGGAGCGATGAAACGCACCTATCAACCGAGCAACCTCGTCCGCGCCCGCCGCCATGGGTTCCGGGCACGCATGGCCACCAAAGGTGGTCGCAAGGTTCTGAACGCGCGCCGCGCCAAGGGCCGGAAGGTTCTGTCGGCCTGAGCTGCGCCGAAAGGCAAGGCATGACACCGTCGGCGATCCCCGTGGCAGGCCAATGCGCCGAACCCATAGGGGGACCGGCGGTTTTGTCATGTCCAATCGAAACGCTCAAGCTCCGGTCCGATTTCCTGCGGGCCGCGCAGGCAAGCCGGCAGGGAACCGCCGGCTTCATGCTTCAGGCGCGGCAGCGTGACGGCGACGGGCCGGGGGCCGCGATCCGCGTGGGCTTCACATGCTCGCGCAAGGTCGGGAACGCGGTCACGCGCAACCGGGCCAAGCGTCGCCTGCGGGCAATCGCGAGGCAGGTGATGCCCGGCGCCGCGCAGCCCGGCTGGGACTACGTTCTGGTCGGCCGACCCGGTGCGACGGTCACGCGCCCCTATGACCTTCTGGTCGGCGACCTGCTGCGGGCGATAGAGCAGATCCACCGCCCCAAAAGGTCCAAGGAATGAGCCCGCTTGCGCAGATATTCTCGCTGCCGGTTCGCGCCTACCGCCTGATTTTCTCCCCGTGGGTCGGGCATAACTGCCGCTATCAGCCCACCTGTTCCGCCTATGCGCTTGAGGCGCTCGAACGTCACGGGGCGCTGCGTGGCGGGTGGCTGACGCTTCGCCGTCTCGGCCGCTGCCATCCTTTTGGCGGCAATGGCTACGATCCCGTTCCGGAGAAACACGATGCTTGAAGAGGGGCTTGAAGACGGGCGTGATGACGGACTCGACGGGGGCCGCGAAATCCACCCGCTGTTCCATGGCGCCCCCGCCACGACCGAATTCCGCAAGCTGCGCAAGCGGATCGTGCGCGAGGTGCGCGAGGCGATCGAGCAATACGGAATGATCGAACGCGGCGCTCGCTGGCTCGTCTGCCTCTCGGGCGGCAAGGATAGCTATACGCTTCTGGCGGTGCTGCATGAGCTGCAATGGCGGGGGCTTCTGCCGGTGGAACTGCTGGCCTGTAACCTCGATCAGGGCCAGCCGGGCTTTCCGGCCACCGTCCTGCCGGATTTCCTGACCCGCATGAAGGTCCCGCATCGGATCGAGTATCAGGACACCTATTCCATCGTGATGGACAAGGTCCCGGCGGGGCGGACCTATTGCGCGCTCTGTTCCCGGCTGCGGCGTGGGAACCTGTACCGCATCGCAAGGGAAGAGGGCTGTTCGGCCGTCGTTCTGGGCCATCATCGCGACGACATCCTCGAAACCTTTTTCATGAACCTCTTTCATGGCGGGCGCCTTGCGACGATGCCGCCCAAGTTGCTGAACGAGGAAGGGGACCTCTTCGTCTACCGGCCGCTTGCCTTTGTGGCCGAGGCGGATTGCGACAGGTTCGCGCGGGCGATGAACTATCCGATCATTCCCTGCGACCTTTGCGGGAGCCAGGACGGTCTGCAACGTCAGCAGGTCAAGCAGATTCTCGACGGCTGGGAGGCCCGCAGCCCGGGCCGCCGGCAGGTCATGTTCCGCGCGCTGATGAATGTCCGCCCGTCGCATCTGCCCGACCCGGGCCTTTTCGATTTCACTGGTCTGATGCGCGCACTGTCGAAAGACGAAAAGACGGGTCCGAATTAACCTGCCAGTCATCTTCTCGCGCCTAGGATGTGAGGGCTGAGCCGGTTTCCCGGCCAGGGGCGGAGGCCGGATGGTACAGATGACGCGGATAAACTGGCGGGCTGTCGCGCAATCCCTCTTGCGCCCCGAAATGGTCGCCCTTCTGCCTGCACTCACGCTCGGCTCCTACTGGCTGGGGGGGGAACGGCTTTTGCTTCTGCTCGCCGTCACCCTGCCCGCGCTGACCGCGACCCTCGCCAGCATGGAACGACGGTGGCGGAACCAGCCCGCCCCCGCACGGGCCACCCCGCCCCGGCCCGAGACGGAACTGCTCCGGAAAGCGTTTGAACGTGGGGAATTCCGGGCGTTCTTTCAGCCACAGCTCAGCACGGACACCGGTCGGATCTCGGGGATGGAGGTTCTGGCCCGATGGCAGCATCCCGAACAGGGGCTGCTTGCGCCCGCGATGTTTCTTCCCGCGATCGAGGCGGCCGGACTATCGGAACGCCTCAGCGAAATCATGATCGCCCAAGGGCTTTCGGCGATCAAAGGCTGGGATGCGATGAGTCTGCATGTGCCCACGGTCGCGGTCAATCTCTCTGCGGCGGACCTGCGCAATCCGCGCCTGACGGCCCGGCTTCAGTGGGAACTGGAACGGTTCGACCTTGCGCCCTCACGCTTTACCGTCGAGATCCTGGAAACGGTCGCTGCGGCGCTCCATGAGGACGCGATCGAGGAAACCGTGCGCAGCCTCTCCGCGATCGGCTGCGGCATCGATCTGGACGATTTCGGGGTGCGCCACGGGGCGCTCGATCTTTTGCGCCGCTATCCCGTGAGACGGATCAAGATCGACCGCAGCTTCGTCACCCGGCTGGACCAGGACCGGAATCAGCAAAGGATGCTCACCGCGATCCTGTGCCTCGCCGATCAACTGGGCCTCACCACACTGGCCGAGGGCGTCGAAACGACCGGCGAACACACGATGCTCGCCCAGCTCGGGTGCGGTCATGTTCAGGGCTACGGAATCGCCCGCCCGATGGGGCTTTCGGACGCGACGATCTGGATCGAACAACACCGTGCCAAGCTGACCCAGACGCCCCAGATCGGACGCCGGGCCTCCTGACCGGATCGGTCCTGCGCCATAGCGATAGGCTGAGGGCGGCGGCCCTTCCTGAAGGCAGAGGCGCGGGGCTGATCATGCAGGTTCTGACCCGCGAACCGTCGCCGTACGGATCGACCCCAAGCTCGATTGGCCCGACGTAAAGCCATGCACCTAGGCGCTGCGACCGCTTCCGAACAGTCTCACCAGCCTTACGGAGGCTCCGCACCTCACGCACAGCTACCCTCTGCCGCATGAGGCGCGGCAACCCCGGACGTGACCGCGATCAGCCCGGTTCAACCCAATCTCCGGCGGTCACCCGCGATCCGCGACGAAGACCCGAGGACATCCGTCACAGGCACAGAAGGAAGCGCGCCTCAGTTCGGCAGGAAGGTGCCCAGCACCTCTCGCAGCACCTGGTCGATGGCATTGTCCAGCGATTGCGGTTGCTGCGCCTGCGCCGGGTAATTTCCGGTCGCCGGATCGCGATAGGGATCGACCGGCGCGGGGGCTGCCCCACTGCTATGCTGGCGCACGACCACATCCAGCGGAACCGGCGGTTCGGGCACGTCCAGCGGAAGCGGATGCGCCGGAAGCCCTTCATGCACCCGCACCATCACCTCGCGCCAGATTTCCGCCGGCAGACCCCCGCCCGTGACCCCGTTCAGCGGCGTGTTGTCGTCATAGCCCATCCAGACGCCGGCGACATAATCCGCCGTGAACCCGATGAACCATGCGTCGCGCGCCGCCGATGTGGTGCCGGTCTTGCCCGCGGCCTCCCGGTCGGGAAGGCGCGCGCGCGTGCCTGTGCCGGATTCGATGACCTCGCGCATCATGTAGGTGGTCAGCCGCGCCGCCCGCTCAGAGATGACGCGGTTCTGGATGCCGCCCTCCTTGCCGATCAGCAACTGGTTGTCACCCGCCAGTCGCAGCTCCAAAAGGCCATAGGGCCGCACCGCGTTCCCGCCGTTGAGCAACCCGGCATAGGCGCCCGTCATCTCGACCAGTGTCGCCTCGGACGCGCCCAGCGGCAGCGCCGGCCCCTGGGCCATGTCGCTGCGAATCCCGAATTCGGCGGCGACACGGCGGACATTTTCGCGCCCCACCGCCTCGGACACCCGGATCGCCGGGATGTTGAGCGAATGCTTGAACGCCTCGGTCAGCGTCACCTGCCCGCGGAAATCGTTGGTGTAGTTCCGGGGCGACCACGGCCCCGAGCCGGGGATATGGATCGTCAGCGGCGAATCCTCGACCCAGTCGCTGGGGTGATAGCCGAGATCCATCGCGGCGGCGTAGACGAATGGCTTGAAGCTCGACCCCGTCTGCCGCAGCGCCTGCGTCGCGCGGTTGAACGCCCCGGACACCTGCGTCCGGCGTCCGCCCACCATCGCACGCACTGCACCGTCCGATGACATGACGACAATGGCCGCCTGCGCCTCGGACCCTTCGCGAACCTTGGTTTCAAAGATATGCGCCAGCGCCTCTTCGGCCGCGCGTTGCAGACGCTGGTCCAGCGTCGTGCGGATCACCACGTCCTCGGTCGTTTCGCGCGTAAGGAAGGACGGCCCGCTCTCCATCACCCAATCCGCGAAATAGCCGCCCGCCCGGGCCTCGGCCGCCTCGGAAAGACGCGCGGGGTTCGACCGCGATTGCGAAAGCTCGGCCGAGGTCAGATAGCCCTGTTCCGCCATCAGCCCCAGGATCACGTTGGCCCGGCCCTGGGCCCGTTCCAGGTTGCGGGTCGGCGCATAGTAGGACGGCGCCACCAGCAGCCCCGCGAGCATCGCGGCCTCGGACGGGTTCACCTCATTCGCCGACTTGCCGAAATAGCGTTGCGCCGCCGCCTCGAAGCCGCGCGCGCCCGCACCCAGATAGGCGCGGTTGAGGTAGATCGTCAGGATTTCATCCTTGGAGTATTTCGCCTCCATCGCCAGCGCATAGGGAACTTCCTTGATCTTGCGCCAGACCGAGGATTCCCGGCATTCCGCCTCGTATTCGGCCTCGGTCTGGGTTTCGCGCTCGAAGGGCACGCCGAGGCACAAAAGCTTGGCCACCTGCTGCGTGATCGTGGACCCGCCGTTGCCGGAAAACGGCCCCCGCCCCTCGCGCAGGTTGATGCGCACGGCGCTGGCGATGCCGCGGGGGCTGACGCCCAGATGGTGATAGAAACGCCGGTCCTCGGTCGCCACGACCGCGTGCTGAAGATGCGGGGAGACGTTCTGCGCGGTGATCTGGCCGCCGAACGTCTCACCCCGCCAGGCAAAGACCCGGCCTTCATTGTCCAGAAGCGTCACCGAACCCCGGCTGCGACCGTCCAGAAGCTGCGTCACCGGCGGCAGGGTCGAATAGTAATAGAATGTCGCAAGCCCCAGCAGGACACCGACCACCGCCCCGGTCCGCCAGGTGACACCCCAGACGATGCGGAAGATCAGGCGGAAGAACCCACCGAAAATTCGCCCCAGAAACCCGCCCCGCGGGGCCTTGCGGCGCGCGGTCTTGCGCGCTGTCGCACCGGATTTCGTCTTGCCGGCGGCGCTGCGCGATTTCGCCGCCGCGCCGGCCCTCGACTGGGACGCGTAACGACGATCCGCCACCAAGGGGGGTTTTCTGCCCGAACCACTCATGAACTGCCTGACCGTGTTAATTGTGCCTGCTTTTGCCCCACCATACCGCGTCGCAGCGAAAAAGGGGAGAAGCAACCTTTCACGATTCGGTTTTTGAACAGCGCACTTTTTAGGCGAAGCGTCCTGTTTGTGCAAAAATTGTGCATATCACGCCTCCGGCAACTGCCTAATCCTTGCTCATTTTCTTGAGTTAGGCGGCAACTCCGCGCCTTCTCTGGCTGTGGCGTCAGCCGCAGCGGGCTCCTGACGAAGGGAAGGGAAACGACGTGAAACTCATCATAGCAGCGATCAAGCCGTTCAAGCTCGAGGAGGTCCGCGAGGCGCTGACCGCCATCGGCGTGCGCGGCATGATGGTGACCGAGATCAAGGGCTTCGGGTCGCAATCGGGACATACGGAAATCTACCGCGGCGCGGAATATGCCGTGAACTTCGTCCCAAAGGTAAAGCTGGAAATCGCCGTCAGCTCGGCCATGGCCGATCAGGTGGTCGATACGATCCAGAAAACGGCCAAGACCGACAAGATCGGCGACGGCAAGATCTTCGTTCTCGACCTGCAGCAGGCAGTTCGGGTCCGGACGGGCGAACTCAACGACGATGCGCTCTGACGCAGCCGCAACGGGTAGGAGAGGGAAAGAAATGAAACTGACGAAATATCTGGTGCTGGGGGCCGCGCTGACGGCCATTCCCGCACTCGGCTTCGCACAGGAGGCGGCCGAGGCCGTCGACGCTGTCGAGGCGACCGCTGCGGACGGGGCGCTTGAGGCGCTCAACACCGAGATGGTCTTCATCTTCAACACGCTGCTGTTCATCCTGGGCGGTATTCTGGTGTTCTGGATGGCCGCGGGCTTTGCCATGCTCGAGGCTGGGCTTGTCCGGTCCAAGAACGTGACGATGCAGCTGATGAAGAACGTGGCGCTCTTCTCGCTCGCCGCGATCTTCTACTACCTGATCGGCTACAGCATCATGTATCCCGGCGATGCCTGGATGATCGAGGGCTGGCTGGGGGCGCTTGGCACCGCGGGGCTGGAACCGGTGGGTGTCACGGCCGAACTTGCCGACGATGTCTCCTATGCCTCGACGAGCTCGGACTTCTTCTTCCAGCTTATGTTCTGCGCCACGACCGCCTCGATCGTGTCCGGGACGCTGGCCGAGCGGATCAAGCTGAGCCCCTTCCTGGTCTTCGTGATCGTGCTGACCGCGCTCATCTACCCGATGCAGGCCTCCTGGACCTGGGGCGGCGGCTGGCTGGACGAAGCGGGCTTCTCCGACTTTGCCGGCTCGACCATCGTTCACTCCGTCGGCGGCTGGGCCGCGCTGACCGGCGCGCTCATCCTCGGGCCGCGGATCGGCCGCTATCGCGATGGCCGCACCGTGCCGATGCCGGGTTCGAACCTTGCGCTCGCGACGCTGGGCACGTTCATCCTGTGGATGGGCTGGTTCGGCTTCAACGGTGCCTCGCAGCTTGCGATGGGCACGATCGGGGACGTCGCTGACGTTGCGCGGATCATGGCCAACACGAACACCGCCGCAGCCGGTGGTGCCATTGCGGCGCTGATCCTGACCACGGTGCTCTACAAGAAGCCCGACCTCACCATGGTGCTTAACGGCGCGCTGGCGGGTCTGGTCTCGATCACCGCGGAACCGCTGACGCCGGGCCTCGGCCTTGCGACGATCATCGGTGCGATCGGCGGTATCATCGTGGTCTTTGCGGTGCCGATGCTCGACAAGCTCAAGATCGACGACGTGGTCGGCGCGATCCCGGTTCACCTGATCGCCGGCATCTGGGGCACCATCGCTGTCGTTCTCTCGAACGATGAGGCTTCTCTCGGTGCGCAGCTGACCGGCATCATCGCAACGGCGATCTTCGTTGTCGTCGCCTCGGGTGTGGTCTGGCTCATCGTCAAGGCCATCATGGGCATGCGGGCCGATCAGGAAGCCGAGATCACCGGTCTCGACATGTCCGAACTGGGGATGGAGGCCTATCCCGACTTTTCCAAAGGCTGATCTCCTCCTTCCATCAGCCTTGAGGACTGGCCCGGACCTTTGGTCCGGGCCTTTTTATCAGATGCTGGCGGCGATCGCCTCGGCCACAACCGGGATCGTGCTGTCGGTCAGACCGGCGACATTCATGCGCCCGTCCTCGATCAGGTAGATGCCATGCTCTTCGCGCAGCCGAGCAATGGCGGGCGCGCCGATCCCGATCAGGGAAAACATCCCCCGCTGATCCCGCAGAAAGCCGAACCGGTCCGACCGCGTGGTCTGGCGCAGGGCGTCGGCAAACGCAGCCCGGTTGCGATCCATCGCCAGCCGCATGGTTTCCAGTTCCGACTGCCAGGTCGCCCGCAGATCGGCATCGCCCAGAATCGTCTGGACCACCCGCGCCCCATGATCCGGCGGAAAGGCAAAGTTCTGCCGGTTCAGCCAGGCGAGCATCCCCTGCACCACGCCTTGCGCCTGCGCATCCCGGCAGATCGCCATGGCAAGCCCGGCCCGATCCCGGTAAAGCCCGAAGTTCTTGGAACAGCTTGCGGCGATCAGAACCTCAGGTACCTGCGCGGCGATCAGGCGCAGCCCGTCGGCGTCCTGCTCAAGCCCGGCACCGAATCCCTGATAGGCCATATCGACAAAAGGCACCGACCCACGTTCCGCCAGCAGGGTGGCGAGTTGCCGCCAGTCGTCCCGTGCAAGGTCCGCCCCCGTCGGGTTGTGGCAGCACCCATGCAGCAGAACCACATCGCCCGGCCCGACCTGCGCCAGATCCGCCATCATGCCCGCGCGATCGAGCGCCCCGGTTTCCGCGTCGTAATAACGATAGCTCTTCCGCCGCAGCCCCACCGTGTCGATCAGTGCAGGGTGGTTGGGCCAGGTCGGTTCACTGATCCAGACGGTCGCATCGGGCCGCGCAAGGCGGACGAGTTCCAGAATCTGCCGCACCGCCCCTGTGCCGCCCGGCGTGCCCGCCGCGGCCACCCGCGCCGCGGGCACCGCATCGCCCAGCAGAAGGCCCCGCATCGCCTCCAGAAAACCGGCATCACCCGCAAGCGTCACGTAGGATTTGCTTTCCTGCGTCTCGACCAGATGGCGTTCGGCCGCCTTGACGGCCGCCATCACGGGCGTCTGGCCGGCCGCGTTCCGCCAGACACCGACGCCAAGGTCGATCTTGCCCATGCGCGGATCATCGCGGAACATCTGCATCAGGCGGATGATCTTGTCGGGGCTTTGCGGCCGCAGCGTTTCGAACATGTTCAGCCCTTCTCCACCTTCAGGTCGCCATACATTCCCCATTCGGCCCAGGACCCGTCATAAAGCGAATGGTCCCGATGGCCGATCCGTTCAAGCGCCAGCGACAGGATAGCCGCCGTCACGCCCGACCCGCAGCTGGTGATCGCGGGCTTGGTCAGGTCGACGCCGGCCCCCTCGAACACGCCGCGCAGCTCGGCGGGGGGTTTCATCGTCCCGTCTTCGTTCAGCAGGGTTGCATAATGCACGTTCCTGGACCCCGGAATATGGCCGGCGCGAAGACCGGGCCGGGGTTCCGGCACCTCACCCCGAAACCGCGCCGGCGAGCGGGCGTCGATGATCTCATGATCCCCGAGCTTGGAGGCCGCCGCCACCTGCGTCACATCCTTGATGAGCTGGCTTTGCCGCGACACCGTCATGTGGCGGTCGCGGATGACAGGCGGCAGATCCTCGACCGGGTGCCCCCCGGCCCGCCATTTGGGCAGGCCACCATCCAGCACCGCGATGTCGCGCTTGCCCATCAGGCGGAACAGCCACCAGACCCGCGCCGCGGAAAAGAGCCCGGCCCCGTCATAGACGACCACCTGATGCCCATCGCCCACGCCCATGGCGCGCATCCGGCTCATGAACTTTTCGACCGGCGGCACGGTGTGGGGCAGCGGCGACCGGAGGTCGGAAATCTCGTCTATGTCGAAAAACCGCGCGCCGGGGATATGCGCCGCCTCATATTCCTCGCGCCCGTTGCGGCCCGCATCGGGCAGATACCATGAGGCATCGAGAATACGCAGGTCGGGGTCGCGCAGATGCGCTGCAAGCCAGTCGGTGGAAACCAGCGTCTTCGGATCGTCCTGCATCTCGCCCCCCTTCTCGCCTCTGTCGCTTCCGGCATATCGCCGCGGGCCGGGGCAGGCAAGTCAGCCGTGTTCCTTGAGCAGGCGCTGTTTCTGGCGGTTCCAGTCGCGTTCGGCGCTGGTGGCGCGCTTGTCGGCAAGCTTCTTGCCCTTGGCCACGCCGATCTTCAGCTTGGCGATGCCCCGGTCGTTGAAATACATGACCAGCGGCACAAGGGTCATGCCCTGTTTGGCCGTCGCCGCCCAGAGCCGCGCCAGTTCCCGTTGCTTGACCAGAAGCTTGCGCTTGCGCCGTTCCTCATGGCCAAAGACGCCCGCCTGCGCATAGGCCGCGATGTAGGAGTTGATGAGCCACAGCTCCCCCTGTTCGACGCTCGCATAGCTTTCGGCGATGTTCGACTGGCCCTTGCGCAGGCTCTTGACCTCGGACCCGGTCAGGATGATCCCGCATTCGAGGTCATCCTCGATCGCGTAGTCGAACCGCGCGCGGCGGTTTTCGGCGATGATCTTTGAATTGGGGTCGGATTTCTGGGCCATCCAGCCCAATTAGGCAACCCAGACGCCGCTGTCCAGTGTCCGGGGTGTGGCAAAGGCAACTGCGCGACCCGCGCCAAAGCCGACCCCCGCCCAGTCGGACTGGGAAAATTCGGCGATCAACGTCGCGCAGGTCGGATAGCGGTCGAAATCCGGATGGGCCGGCGCCTGCTGAACCAATGCCGCCGCAAAGGCCGCGATACCGGGATTATGCCCGATCATGATGACGTTCTTTGCCCGCGCCTGCCGCAGGCAACGCAACATCACGTCCGGCCCGGCAAGGTAAAGCGCATCGGCGAACAGAACCTCGGGCCCGCCGACGGCGCCGGTAACCGCCGCAAATGTCTCGCGCGTCCGGGCGGCGGATGACACGAGCGCCTGCCCCGCCCGTTCGCCCCGCGACGCCAGCCAGTCCGCCATCGCCGGCGCCGCCGCCCGGCCGCGCGCATTCAGCGGACGGTCGAAATCCGCCTGCGCGGGGTCGTCCCAGCTCGATTTTGCATGGCGCATGAGGATGAGGCGCAGGGTCATCGGTGAAAATAACTCATGTGATGGGCGGACTGGACCTCCAGCCTGCCATGGCGCTGCGACAGGGGGCAAGCCCGCCGGACGGCGCAGCCCCGCGTCATGCAGTCATTCGGCCCCGAGAGCCAGTCATGGCAGCGGTCCAGATCATATCCCTGCCCCGTCAGCGCGCCCACGGGACAGGCGGCGATGCAGGGGCGGGGGCAAGTTTCACAGGGCGAGGACGCAGGCGGATCGGGCAGCGCAATCCGCTGCCGCAGGATCAAGGCCCCGCGATATGACACGAAAAGCCCCGCCGCGTCATGCACCAGCAATTGCACCGGCGACGGAAAGGCACGCCCGCTCGCGATGGCCCAGCGGAAAAAGGGGTGGAACGGCGGCCCGCCAAAGGGAAAGGCCGCCTGCGCGTCGAGCGCGCCTGCCAGCGCCCCGATCACCCGCAGCGACCAGCGATCCAGGGGGTCGGGGGCGCCGTCCAGAAACTCCGGCTCGGCGGTGACATGCGGCCAGAACCCGGGTTCGGCGGGTCCCAGCAGCAGAACGGTGCCCGCGCCTTGCGGCCCCTCGCCCGCCGCAGGATGAAAACCGCCCATGATCGCCAGATGATGCGACGCAGCCAGTGCGGCGATCGCGTCGTGATCCATCAGGTGCGCGGCTTCACGCGCGGCTCGGTCGAGCGGATGAGGCTGCCCGCCCCATGGTCGGTAAAAAGCTCCAGCAGGCAGGCATTGGGGATACGACCATCAAGGATCACCACCGCGCGCACGCCTTTTTCCAGCGCCGCCAGCGCCGTTTCCGTCTTGGGGATCATGCCGCCGGCGATCACGCCGCGATCCGTCAGGTCCCGCACCTGCTCCGGGGAAAGCTGCGTCACGACCGCGCCGCTTTCGTCCTTCACCCCCGATACGTCGGTCAGCAGCAGCAGCCGGTCCGCCTGCAGCGCCCCGGCAATGGCCCCCGCCGCCGTGTCGCCGTTGACGTTGAAGGTCTCGTTATCCTCGATCCCCGTCCCGACCGGCGCCACCACGGGGATGATGCCCGCGTTGTAAAGATCGCGCAGCACCTGCACGTTCATCTCGACCGGGCGACCGACATAGCCAAGCTCGGGGTCGTCCGGCTCGCAGACCATCAGGTCGTCGTCCTTGCCCGATATCCCGACCGCGCGCCCGCCCTGGTCGTTGATCGCCTGCACGATCCGCTTGTTCACCAGACCGGAAAGCACCATCTCGACCACCTCGACCGTTGCCTTGTCGGTCACGCGCTTGCCCCGCACGAAGTCCGACGTGATGCCCAGCTTGCCCAGCAGGTCGTTGATCATCGGCCCGCCACCATGCACCACCACCGGGTTCACGCCAACCTGCCGCATCAGCACGATGTCGCGGGCGAATTCGGCCATCGCGGCATCGTCGCCCATCGCATTCCCGCCGAACTTGATGACGACGACCGCGCCCGTATAGCGCTGAAGATAGGGAAGAGCCTCGGACAAGGTCCGGGCAGTGGCCTGGGGATCGCGCGTCATGGCAAGCTGCTTCTTCATGGTCGGGTCCGTCTTTGCCGGCCATTCGTAGCGCGGGGGACGGCCGGAGCCAAGAGCCGGCGGACAGCAAGCGGTGCATTGTCTTTCCCGCCCGAAACGCTAGGATTTGCGGGACGCGGCAGGAGCATCGCATGTCCGAACAGAAAACGCTGGTGCTGACCGGGGCCTCCCGGGGAATCGGTCATGCCACGGTCAAACGGTTCTCGGCCGAGGGTTGGCGCGTGCTGACCTGTTCGCGGCACCCCTTCGACCCACGCTGCCCCTGGCCAGGGGGTGAGGAAAACCACATCCAGATCGACCTTGCCGATCCCAAGAATACGATCGAGGCCATAGCGGTCATCCGCGACAAGCTGAATGGCCGGCTCCACGCGCTGGTCAACAATGCCGGCATTTCGCCCAAAGGGCCGGATGGCGGGCGGCTCAACACGCTGGAAACCGACCTGAGGACCTGGGGGCAGGTCTTTCACGTCAACTTCTTCGCAAGCGTCGTTCTGGCGCGGGGCCTGCGCGATGAACTCGCGGCAGCCAAGGGATCGGTCGTGAACGTGACCTCTATCGCCGGAAGCCGCGTGCACCCCTTTGCCGGGGCGGCCTACGCGACCTCAAAGGCGGCGCTCGCGGCCCTCACGCGGGAGATGGCGCATGATTTCGGCCCGATGGGCGTGCGGGTGAATGCCATCGCGCCCGGCGAGGTCGAGACCGCGATCCTGTCGCCCGGCACTGACAAGATCGTGGAAAAGCTGCCGATGCAGCGCCTCGGCCAGCCGTCAGAGGTCGCGGACGCGATCTTTTTCCTCTGCTCGGACCGGTCGAGCTACATTTCCGGCGCCGAGATCGAGGTCAATGGCGCCCAGCATGTCTGATCATTCGAGCGTGGCGATGATCGCGCGCAACGTCTCGATCCCCTCGCCCTTTTCCGAAGAGGTCACGACGATCTCGGGATAGGACGCCGGGTGCTTGGCCAGCGCGCCCCGCACCTGATCCAGAACCTTTGCCTGATCGGCGGCCTTGACCTTGTCCGCCTTGGTCATCACCACCTGAAAGGTCACGGCCGACCGGTCCAGCAGGCGCATGATCTCTTCGTCCACGGCCTTTACCCCATGCCGCATGTCGATGAGAACAAAGGCACGCCGCAGGGTCTGGCGCCCCGACAGATAGGCCCGGAGCAATTCTTGCCAATTGGCAACGATCGCCACGGGCGCCTCGGCATAGCCGTAACCGGGCAGATCGACGAGATAATGATCCGTGCCGGCGGTGAAAAAGTTGATCTCTTGCGTCCGGCCGGGCGTGTTCGATGCGCGGGCCAGCGCCTTGCGTCCGGTCAATGCGTTGATCAGGCTCGATTTACCCACGTTGGACCGGCCGGCAAAACAGACCTCGATCCGGTCGGCGGGCGGCAAGCCGTCCATCGCCACGACGCCCTTGAGGAAATCGACCGGCCCGGCAAAGAGCAGCCGGCCCTTTTCCAGCGCCTCCGGGTCGTCGATCGTCGTGAGCGGAAAGGGCAGTTTCATCTCGTTACTCGTTTGTTTTGCGATGGGCGTTTTGCGATGGGTACCGGCGGGTTCCGTCCCATCATCCAATCAGATTATCCTGACCACGTCGCCGGGGGCGATCTGGCCGCCCTGCTCGATCAGGGCATAAACCCCGAAGTCCTTGTGCCCGAACGCCGCTTCCAGCGCGCCCAGCGTATCGGCATCCGACCGGCCCGTGTCCGGGTTGACCGTCGTCGCCATGCAGCGGGTGATCCGCTGCATCACCCGCAGGCGCGCCGCGCCGATGACAATTTCCCGGCCGACCAGGTCATGTTCCGCCCACGGCTCCCACCCGTCGATCCAGAGGTTGCCGCGCCAGCGGTGGATCGACAGGTCAGCCCCCATCCGCGCGCCCAGATCCGCGTTGGACGCAAGGCTCAGGACCGAGACGAAGGGCTCTGGCCGGTCGGTCATCGCCTGTTCCGGCACCCGATGCAGCGCCCGCGGCGCCGGGCGGTTTTCGGGCCAGAGCGGACGCAACCAGTCGATCAGCGCATCCGCATCGCCGGGCAGCGCGACGGTGATTTCGCCCTGCCGGTGATGGGTCAGTGTCACGGCGCCGTCGGGATGGCGCAGCGCGCGGATGGCCATGAGCTCATGCCCGCTGACGCCGCGCAGAAAGTTCATCTTGGGCGCCCAGCCGTCCGGTTCGGCGCCGAACTTGGCCGCCTGATGGCTGATGGCCCATTCCCGGTCATGGGCAAGGGCGCGCCCCCGTTCCAGAAGCGCGCCCTCCAGCTCTTCGTATCCGACCGACTTGACCGGATGCCGGCAGATATGTGTCAGCCGCCCCGTCATTTGGCCTGCGGAGTCCGTCTGAACCCGCTGACGATGTTTCCGAACAGATCCGGCTTATGCCCATGGCTGCGCATGATGATGTATTGCTGCGTGAAGGTGATCACGTTGTTCGCGATCCAGTAGAGCACCAGCCCCGAGGCAAAGTGTCCCAGCATGAACATGAAGATCCACGGCATCCAGGCAAAGATCATCTTCTGCGTCGGATCGGTGGGGGCGGGGTTCAGCTTTTGCTGCAACCACATCGACACGCCCAGCACGATCGGCATGATCCCGATGAAGATCAGCGCAAGGAAGCTGCCCGGCACCGGTGCGGCCCAGGGCAAGAGGCCGAAGAGGTTGAAGATCGACGACGGATCGGGGGCCGACAGATCGTCGATCCAGCCGATCCACGGCGCGTGCCGCAGCTCGATCGTTACAAAGATCACCTTGTAGAGCGAGAAGAAGATCGGGATCTGCAGCAGGATCGGCAGACAGCCCGCGGCGGGGTTCACCTTTTTCTCGCGATAAAGGGTCATCATTTCCTGCTGGAGCTTCTGGCGGTCGTCGCCGGCGCGCTCTTTCAGCTTTTCCATCTCGGGCTGAAGTTCCTTCATCCGGGCCATCGAGACATAGGACTTGTAGGCCAGCGGAAAGAGGATCGCCTTGAGGATCAGCGTCAGCGCGATGATCGACCAGCCCATGTTGCCGATGAACCCGTTGAGCCAGTGCAGCACGGCAAAGATCGGCTTGGTCAGGAAGAAGAACCATCCCCAGTCGATCGAATCGATGAAACGGTCGATGCCGAGATCGTTCTGATAGTTGCGGATCGTCTCCCACTCTTTCGCGCCGGCAAAGAGCATGGTCTGCATCTCGGCGGACTGGCCGGGTTCAACCGTCACGGCGGGCAGACGAGTCTCGGTCTGGTAGATGTCGGCGTTGGGGACGTATTTCGACACCGCCGTAAAGGGCTGGCCCGGGGTCGGGATCAGCGTCGTCATCCAGTATTTGTCGGTAAACCCGATCCACCCGTTCGAGGTGACCTCCGTGATCTCGGCACGGGCGCGTTCCCGTTCCACCACCGGGAAATCGGCCATGTGGCGGTATTTCGATTCTTCGAGGCTGCCATCGCTCATCTGCACGACGCCTTCGTGCAGGATGAAGAAATCGACAGTGTCGGGGCGCCCATGGCGCGCGACGATGCCATAAGGCGTCATGCGCACCGCCGCCTCGCCCGCGTTCGAGACGCCCTCGGTGACGGTGAAGAGGAAGTTCTCGTCGATCTCGATCCGGCGTGTAAAGGTCAGGCCGCTGTCGTTTTCCCATGTCAGAACAACGGGCTGGCCCGGCGCAAGAACTTCGCCTTCGGCCAGCGTCCAGATCGTGCTGGCGTCCGGCACATCCTCAAAGCCCAGCGAGCCGCCCGGCGACCAGCCGTAAAGGGCGTAATAGGCGCTTTGGCCGCCGACCGGCTGCAAGAGGCGCACATTCGCGGAATCGGGGTCGGTGGTTTCCCGGTAGTCGCGCAAAAGAAGGTCGTCGATCCGCCCGCCCTGAAGCGAGATCGATCCGGCAAGCCGCGGCGTCTCGATCGCGACGCGGGGGATCTCGGCGGCAACCTCGCTGGGCGCATCGGGAATCCCGGCGCCGTCCAGCCCCGTGGGTGGCGCAGGGGCGACCCCACCGGCCTGTTCCGCAACCGCACCGTCGGCAATCGGGTCCATCGCCTGCTGTTCGGGCGGGAACAGGACGAACCAGACGAGGATCACGATAAAGCTCAGCGCCGTGGCGAGCAGGAGATTTTTGTTCTGATCACCCATGAGGGACCACCACCTGTCCTTGTTTTGCAGCGCCGGTTCAACAGACCCCGGCCCGAAAGGTCAAGCGGTTTTGTCCGGGGCCGGCCTGCCGCGATGGGTCCAAGGGGCCAGCAGGCGGAGGTTTCACGCCACTACGCATCCCATTCCCGGCGCGCCACCGCGCCCGTCCGGGCTCAGCGGATGCCCAGCCTCTCCAGCGCCGCGGCGACATCCCCGCCCGCCCCTGACAAGGCCGCGGCAAAGCCATCGCGTTGCTGCGCCAGAAGGTTCTCGGACCCGATCAAGAGGTTGAAGGGCCGCATCCGCCCCGTGCGGTCCGAGGCGTGCCAGCGCAGTATCGTCGCCCCTCCCGAGCCGGAACGGATCTCTATCACAATCTCATGATAGCGCCGCACCTGCCCCGCAGAGACAAGGATCACCGATTCCCCGCCCTGCCGTGCGATCCGGTCCGAAAGGACACCCGCCATGCGCTGCGCATAATGGGTTCCGACCCTGCGCAGGGTCGCAGGTTCCAGATCGGCTGCCGCCGGCCCAAGCACGACCTGCGCGATGATCCCGGTATCGGCCTCGGCAAAAATCCGTTGCGCCGTCGCGGCCGCATCGCCTTCGAGCGCAGCCTGCAATGCGCGGACCAGGTCGTCGGCCAGTCCCGTTCCCTGCGCGCGCAGCCCGGGCGCGAGCGCAAGCCACCCCAAGGCCCCTGCAATCACCCCGCGCCGGTCCGGCATGAAGATGCCAGGGGCAGTATCTTTGCGTTTGTGCCTGCGGGGTAACCACATGTTTGCAACTTTCTGACAGGCTTTGCCACGACTTGCGGTCGGAGCGGGCCACCATGAACGGCGCCAGTGTAGGGATGTTTCGGATGTCACAAAAGAAAGGCGCGGCGGGGTTTCAAGGGCTGCGCAGCGCGTGCCGGCAAAGCCGTGGTATCTTTGCTGCAGTGATCCTCTTTGGCGCTTTCGTCAATCTGCTGATGCTGACGGGCCCCCTTTTCATGCTGCAGGTCTATGACCGGGTCCTGACCAGCCGGTCCGGCCCGACGCTTCTGCTGCTGTTTCTGCTGGCTGTTTTCCTGTTCGCGATGATGGCGTTGCTCGACCACCTGCGCGGACGCCTGATGATCCGGGCGGCGGCGCGGTTGCAGCGGGTGCTTGACCGCGGAGTGCTCGCGGCAGAACTGGATACCCCTGCCGCCGCCAGTCTGCGGCGCGACCTCGACGCCGTCCAGTCCTTCATCCGCGCGCCGGTCGCGCTTGCGTTGCTCGACATGCCGTGGACGCCGCTTTTTGCGGGGCTCATCTTTCTTTTTCATCCGCTGATGGGTTGGTTCGCGCTTGGTGGCGGCGCCCTGCTCGTGGGCCTGACCGTCCTGAACCAGTGGATCACCCGGCAGGGCGCCGCAACGGCAGCCCTGCACATGGCGGCGGCAGACGACCTTGCCGGCGCGATGACGACAGGCGCCGAGACGCTGCGCGGCCTTGGCATGGCACCTGCGCTGCTTGACCGATGGGTGGCGATGCGAGGGGCGGCGCAGCGCAGCGCAGTGACGGCCGCCGACCGGACCAACCTCATCGCAGCCGTCACGCGCAGCTTCCGGCTGTTGCTGCAATCGGGAATGCTCGCGCTCGGCGCGCTCTTGGTCCTGCAGGACGCGCTGAGCCCCGGGGCGATGCTGGCCGCATCGATCCTGTTGGGACGAGCGCTGCAACCGGTGGAAACGGCGCTGGCACAATGGCCCCTTGCTCAGGCGGCACGGGCGGGCTGGCAGCGGCTGGACACGGTTCTGCCCCCTGCACCCATGGCGACCATGCCCACCCCCCTGCCCCGCCCGACGCCCGATCTTGAGGCGCAGGACCTCACCCTCATCGCGCCGGGCGCCAGCCAGCCGGCGCTGCGGCTGCTGGGGTTTCATCTGGGCGCGGGGCAGATCATGGGGGTTCTGGGGCCGGCAGGTGCGGGCAAGACGACGCTCGCCCGCGCAATTCTGGGCCTCTGGCCTGCGGCGTCAGGCACATTGCGGCTGGGCGGCGCGCGGATCGGGCAATACGACCCCCGAACGCTGGCGACCCATATCGGATACCTGCCGCAGCAGGTGACGCTCTTTGACGGGACGGTCGCGGACAACATCGCCCGTTTTGCGCCGGATGCGGACCCGGCGTATGTGATCGTGGCAGCGCAGCGCGCGGGCGCACATGACATGATCCTGTCGCTGCCCCAGGGGTATGACACGGTGATCGGCACCGGCGGCCCCGGGCTTTCGGGCGGGCAGTTGAAGCAGATCGGCCTCGCCCGGGCGTTCCATGGCGAGCCGGTGATGCTGTTGCTCGATGAACCCGAGGCCGGGCTTGACGCAGCCGGGGTCGTCGCGTTGCACCAGGCGCTGCGCCTCTTCAGGTCGCAGGGGGGGACCGCCATTGTCATCACCCACCGCAGCACGACCATTCGGGAATGCGACATGCTTCTGGTGCTCGATCGCGGGACCCGCCGCGCCTTCGGCCCGAGGGAGGAGGTGATGGCGCGGCGTGAACTTGCGGCCGCCCCGCCGGCACAGCCATTGCGGGCGGGGTCGCGATGATGTGGCCGGTTCGCGGCACCATCATCTGTGGCCTTCTTGCGCTTGTCCTGCTGGTAGGCGGATTGGGCGGCTGGGCCGCAACCGCCCCACTCGCCGCCGCCGTCACCCTCTCGGGACAGGTAGAGGTCGATCCACGCCACCAAATCGTGCAGCACGCCGAGGGCGGGCTCGTGACCGCGCTTCTGGTGGCCGAGGGGGACAGGGTTTCCGCCGGGCAGGTGCTCCTGCGCCTCGACACGACGCAGTTGCGTGCGGACCTCGCCGCGACAGAGGCGCAGTATCACGAAATCCTCGCCCGGCGCGCCCGGCTGGAGGCGGAACGGGACGGCGCGGCAGAAGCGCGGTTCGATCCCACCCTCCGCAGCAGGGCGCCTGATCTGGTCGCCGGTCAGGCAGCGCTCTTTGCCGCGCGGCGCGAAAGCCATCTGCGGCAACAGGCGCAGATGGAACGGCGGCTGAACCAGATTGCCCGCCAGATCGAGGCTATCGGGACCCAACTTGTCGCACTGGACATTCAGGCCGACCTGACGTCGCAGGAACGCCGGACACAGGATCAGCTTCTGGACGCAGGCCTTGCCCGGGCCCCGCAGGTCCTTGCGCTCCGCCGGGCCGAGGCCGCCCAGCAGGGGGAGTTGGGACGATTGCGGGCCGCCCGTGCCGAAGCCGAGGAACGGGCCGCGGAAACAGAACTTGCCCTGCTCCGCCTGACCGACCTGCACCGCGAAGAAGCCCTGACCCAGCTGCGGGAGATCGGGTATCGCGAGATCGAGCTATCGGCGCAGCGCGACGCCCTGCAGGACCGCATCGACAGGGCGGAACTGCGCGCGCCCATGACCGGCACGGCCTGGGCCTTGCAGGCGGCGGGGGCAGGTGCGGTGCTGCGCCCTGCCGAACCCGCGCTCGTCATCGTGCCCGAGGGTCAGCCGCTGATCGTCCGCGCGCGCCTTCCCGCAGGCGAGGCGGGGCGTATCCGGCCCGGCCAACCGGCGAGGATGCATAAGGCAGCCCATGGCGGGCGCGATGAGCCCCCGATCCTCGGGAATGTCCTGCGAATTTCCCCCGACGCCATGTCGGATGAGGTGACGCAGGGCCGCTATTTCCAACTCGTCATCGGCCTGCCGGAGACAGAGACGCTGCGACCGGGGATGCCGGTGGATGTCTTTCTGCAGACCGACAGCCGCACCGCGCTTGCCTATCTTCTGCATCCGGTCAGCCGCTATCTGGACCGCGCCCTGCGCGAGGGATGAGGGGGCTTTCGCAATCCGGACGGGCAGGCTAGCGTGCCACAAAACCCAACCTGGCCAGAAACGAAGGACCCCGGATGAGCAACGATATCGATTCCCGTCTCAAGGAACTGGGCCTCTCCTTGCCTCAGGCACCGGCCCCCGCCGCGAACTACGTGCCCTATGTGGAATGCGGCAAGCTTCTGTTCGTGTCGGGTCAGATCAGCCATGGGCCTGATGGCCTCATCAAGGGGCGGCTGGGCGCGGATCTTGACGTGGCAGAGGGCGCGGCGGCCGCACAATCCTGCGCGCTGAGCCTGATCGCCCAGGCCCGTGCTGCCTGCGGCGGCGATCTGGACCGGGTGAAGCGCGTCGTGAAACTGACGGGTTTCGTCAACTCCACCCCCGATTTCACCGACCAGCCCGAGGTGATCAACAGCGCATCGGATCTTATGGTCGCAGTCTTTGGCGATGCCGGTCGCCACAGCCGGTCCGCGGTCAGCGCGGCCTCGCTGCCCCGTGGCGTGGCAGTCGAGATCGAGGCGATCTTTGAACTGAACTGACCGGTGATCCGGCCATGCGCCTGTCACGCGAATGACATGCAGGCCGGGCACCATGGCCACCCGCAGACGGAGCCGCAATGCAACTGCCCCAGGATTTCCTGACCCGCCCGATTGCCCATCGTGCCCTGCATGACCGGCAGGCAGGCCGTCCCGAAAACTCGATCGCCGCGATTTCGGCTGCGGTTGCGGCGGGCTATGCGATCGAGATCGACCTTCAGCTTTCGGCCGACGGTGTCGCCATCGTCTTTCACGACTATACGCTTGCACGGCTCACATCGTCGCGTGGGCCGGTCCGCGCGCGCCCGGCGGCGGAACTTTGTGCCCTTCCGCTCCTTGGAACAGACCAGACGATTCCGCGACTGGAAGATGTGCTGGCCGAGGTGGGCGGCCGCGCCCCCTTGCTGATCGAGATCAAGGATCAGGACGGCGCCCACGGCCCTGCCATCGGCGCGCTTGAGGCGGCTGCGGCGCGCGCGCTCCAGGGCTATGCCGGCCCCGTCGCGCTCATGTCCTTCAACCCCTATTCGGTGGCAGAGATGGCGCGCCTGCGCCCGGATCTTCCGCGCGGCCTGACGACCAGCGCCTACCGGGCGGACGACTGGCCCCTGCTGCCGCCCGAGGTGCGTGACCGGCTGCGGGACATCCCCGACTATGACCGCGTCGGCGCCTCTTTCGTTTCGCATGAGGCGCGCGATCTCGACCGCCCGCGTCTTTCGACGCTGCGCGACCGGGGCGCGTCGATCCTGTGCTGGACAATTCGCTCGCCCGAGGCCGAAGAGGCGGCGCGCAGATGGGCAGACAACATCACCTTTGAGGGATATCGCGCCGCGCTCGCTTGACGCTGCCTCCGCAAGGAACATCTTGGGGCACCGGGCGGACGCAGCGACGCGCCAGAAAGCCCGTGACAGGACAACCCATGACAGGAAACCGATGAACCGCGAGATCGAGATCACGCTGATCGAGGGCCTTTCAGAGATTCCCGCCGCGGACTGGGACGCCTGCGCAAACCCGGGCGGCGGCAGGCCCGTCGATCCCTTTACCACCCATCGTTTCCTGATCGCGTTGGAGCGTTCGCGTTCGGTGGGGCCGGGCACGGGCTGGGAACCGCGTCATCTGGTGGCCCGGCATGAGGGCCGGATCATCGCCGTCGCGCCGACCTATGCCAAAGGCCACAGCCAGGGCGAATACATCTTTGACCACGCCTGGGCACAGGCATGGGAACGCGCCGGCGGGCAGTATTATCCGAAGCTGCAGGTGGCGGTGCCCTTTACCCCTGCGACGGGGCGGCGCCTTTTATGCCATCCGGATCTCGGGCAGGCGGGCCGGTCTGCATTGTTGCAAGGGCTTGTGCAGGTGGCGGCACGGAACGAACTCTCATCCGCCCATATCACCTTTTGCACCGAGGAAGAGGCGCGCGAGGGCGCGGCGCTGGGGCTTTTGCACCGGGTGACGCAGCAGTTTCACTGGACCAACCCGGGTTATGGCAGTTTCGACGACTTCCTCGGCTCGCTGTCGTCCCGCAAGCGCAAGGCGATCCGTAAGGAACGCTTCACGGCGCAGGGCTTTGGCGGCAGCATCCATGCGCTGACGGGCGACGAGATCGCGCCTGAACATTGGGATGCCTTCTGGACCTTTTATCAGGACACCGGCGCGCGCAAGTGGGGTCGGCCCTACCTGACGCGCGCCTTCTTTGACCTTGTTCAGGACACGATGCGGGATGACATCCTGCTGGTGATGGCGCGGCGCAACGGGCGCTGGGTGGCGGGCGCCCTGAACTTCATCGGGCGAGAGACCCTGTTCGGCCGCTATTGGGGCGCCGTCGAGGATCATTCCTGCCTCCATTTCGAACTGTGCTATTATCAGGCCATCGACCATGCCATCGCGAACGGGCTGAAACGGGTCGAGGCGGGGGCGCAGGGCGAACACAAGCTTGCGCGCGGATATCTGCCTGTGGCGGTCCATTCGCTGCACTGGATCGGCGATCCGGGTTTCCGGGCCGCCGTCGCCCGCTATCTGGATGAGGAACGGCACGCGACGGATGAGGAAATCGAGATCCTGACGGCCTTCGGCCCCTTTCGTCGCGGCCCGCAGGAGGCAGAGGTGGAATGATGTCAGGGACACATCCCGAAGACCCGGAGCTTGGAGACGATCTGGTCCAAAGCGGCTGGCGCTGGCGGGAAGACCGCAAGGCGATCGTCAAGACGTTCGAGTTCCGGAATTTCCGGGAGGCCTTCGCCTGGATGATGCAGGTGGCCTTCTGGGCGGAAAAGCTGAACCATCACCCCGAATGGCGCAATGTCTACAAACGGGTCGAGGTCGAACTGACCTCCCACAACAGCGGCAGCGTCACCGAGGCTGACCTGAAGCTCGCCCGCCATATGGATGAGGCCGCGACCCGCATGGCCGGCCACGACGCCCCCTGACGCCGTAACCGGGCTGTCCGGATGCGATCAGAGCACCGCCAGAAGCGCCTCGCCCCCCGACACCTCGCAGACGCCCGGCGATTCCTCGATCTGGAGCCGGGTGACCACGCCGTCCTCGACCAGCATCGCATAGCGGCGCGACCGGCCGATCAGCCCGACCGGCGGCGCATCGAAGCTGAGACCGATCGCCTTGGTGAAGGTGCTTTCGGGATCGGCGAGCAGCATGATGCCGGCAGCATCCGCCCCGGTCGCCTCGCCCCAGGCCTTCATGACGAAGGGATCGTTGACCGAGATGCAGACGATCTCGTCGATGCCGCGCGCGCGGAATTCGCCCTCGGTGCGAATGAAGCTGGGCATATGGGCGGTGTGGCAGGTGCGCGTAAATGCACCCGGAACGGCAAAGATCACGATCTTGCGTCCCTTGGTCAGTTCGCCGGTCGAGACTTTTTCCGGCCCCTCTGCGCCGATACGCAGCAGTTCGGCCTCGGGCAGGCGGTCGTTGATTGCCAAAGTCATGGTCGTCCTCGCGCATTGCGTTCCCGTTCGCGGCGACTATAGGGTCGGGCGACGGGTCAGGACCAGAGGGAAAGATGGCGGGAATAGTTGTCGTGGGCGCAGGTCAGGCCGGGGCATCGCTGGTGGCGCGTCTGCGCAGCCGAGGATATGAGGGTGAGATCACCCTGATCGGTGCAGAGACTGTGCCCCCCTATCAGCGGCCGCCCCTGACGAAGGGCTATCTGACCGGCGAATTGCCGCTGGAAAGGCTCTTTCTGCGTCCTGAAAGCTGGTATGCCGATCAGCGCATCACCCTGCGTCTGGGTCAGATGGTCACGGGGATCGATCCCGTCGCCCGGCAATTGCGTCTGGGGGATGAGGTCATCGGCTATGACCAGCTTGCGCTGACCACCGGATCGACCCCGCGCCGGCTGCCCGAAAGCATGGGCGGAACCCTTGGCGGCGTTTACGTCGCCCGCGATCTTGCCGATGCGCAGGCGATGGCCCCGGAATTCGTGGCGGGCCGGAGGGTTCTGGTCGTGGGCGGCGGCTATATCGGGCTGGAGGCCGCTGCCGTCGCCGCCAGGAAGGGCCTGCATGTCACCGTCATCGAGATGGCGCCCCGCATCCTGCAACGGGTCGCTGCCGCCGACACCTCGGACTATTTCCGGGCGCTGCACCGGTCCCATGGCGTCACGCTGATGGAAAGCACGGGCCTTTCGCAGCTGGAGGGCCGCGACCGCGTGCGCCGCGCCCATCTCACCACCGGCGAGGTGCTCGAGGTCGATTTCGTCATCGCCGGCGTGGGGATCGCGCCGAATGTCGCGCTGGCCGAGGCTGCGGGCCTGACGCTCGACAACGGCATCGCCACCGACGCGCAGGGCCGCAGTTCCGACCCGTCGATCTGGGCTGCGGGGGATTGCGCGTCCTTTCCCATGGGGCCGCACCGGATGCGGCTGGAAAGCGTGCAGAACGCGATCGATCAGGCCGAGCTTGTGGCCGACAACATGCTGGATGACGGGCGTGCCTATACGCCTGTCCCGTGGTTCTGGTCCGACCAGTATGATGTGAAACTGCAGATCGCGGGGCTGGGTCTGGGTCATGACCGCACCCTGCGCCGCGAGGGGGACGGCACGCTCTCGATCTGGTATTACGCGGGCGAGCGTTTCCTTGCCGTCGATGCGATGAATGACCCGCGCGCCTTCATGGTGGGCAAGCGCCTGCTGGAGGGCGGGCGGAACGCCGACCCGGCATTGATCGCGGACCCCGCCTTTGACCTCAAGGGGCTTTTGCGCTGATGCGGATCATCGGCGGTCGCGCAAGGGGGCTGATGCTTGAATCGGTGGGCGCGGGCGACGCTGCACGTCATCTGCGCCCCACCACGGATCGCGTGCGCGAAAGCATCTTCAACCTCCTCATCAACGGCGGATACGGCGACCCGGTAGGCGGCGCGCGGGTGCTCGACCTCTTTGCCGGGACCGGCGCTCTGGGGCTCGAGGCGCTGTCGCGCGGGGCAGCGCATGTGACCTTCGTGGATGATGGCACGGCGGCGGCGACGCTGATCCGCCGGAACATCGAGCGGATGCGCGTGGGCCCCGAAACCGTTTTGCTGCGCCGCGACGCCACCCGGCTGGAACGGCATGACGGGGCGGCGTTCGACCTCGTTTTTCTTGACCCGCCTTATGGCAAGGGGCTGGGCGAAAGGGCGATGACCGCCGCCCGCGATGGCGGCTGGATCGCCCCCGCGGGACTGATCGTCTGGGAAGAAGGCACCGCCCCGACCCCGCCCCCCGGGTTCGATCTGGTTGACCAGCGCCGCTACGGGGATACCTTTGTCTCGATCCTGCGCCCATCGGACTGAAGGAGGTGCCAATGCCCCGCCATATTCTGGCTGCGGTCACACCTGGACCACATGCACATCGCATCCTGCAGCGCGCCCGCCATCTTGCGCTGCAACACGCCGCCGACCTGACGGTGATCAGCGTCCTGCACGGCTCGCTCGGCCTTGCCATGGACGGCGCGGCGAAAGAGGCCGCGATGCGCGCGACCCGTGAGGCACTTGCCGAAACGCTCGCCGATGCGGGCGATCCGCCACTGCGGATCGAGTTCGGCAATCCGGCCGCCATCATCACCGCCTGCGCCGAAGACCTGGGGGCCGATCTGATCGTGCTTGGCCCGAACGAACAAAAGAGCCTCTCTGCCCGCATTATCGGGTCGACCACCGACCGGGTCCTGCGGCAGGCCACGGTGCCGGTCCTGATCGTGCGCCGACCCCCGGACGGGGATTATTGCGGCGTTCTGGTGGGGCTGGACGATTCCCCCGCGGCACAGGCGGGGCTGCGGACGGCAGCGGCGCTTTGCCCCGGGCATCCGCTGCAACTGGTGGCGGTGACCGACCTGCCGATGGACTTCGAGCAGGCGCTGCTCCTTTCCGGAACCCCCAAGGCCGAGATCACGCGCTGGCGCAACGATCTGCGCCGCCAGACGGCCGCCGGCCTCCAGGAACGCGCGGCAGACTGGCCCAACACCCGCCCCCGGGTCTTTGTCGGCCTGCCCGAGGTGGTGCTGGTCCGTCTGTCACGCGCTCCGGGTGTCGACCTGATCGTGCTGGGCAGCCGGGGGCGTGGACCGATCATGGCGAATATCCTCGGCAGCGTCGCCCTGCGCGTCGCCCGCGAGGCACGGGCGGACGTGCTTGTCGTACCGGCCGGGACGGACTGACCCGCCGGCTACGCTTGCACCGGAACCGGTTTTTGGGCCTTATGGCGGCCCGAAGGCTGATCCCCATGCGCAAGGCACTCCATGAACCATCCCGATACGACGCTGCCGATCCTGACCCCGCCCAAACCTCCGGCGCAGGTTTTTTCCGACGCCGAGGCAGCGGTGCAGCATCTGGAAGAGCTTTACGAGACGGCGACGCAGTTCCTGCATCAGCATTTTGCCCAGACGATCAAGGAAGGCCGTCCGCAGGCGCGCTATCGTGCCTTCTATCCGGAAATCCGCATCACGACGACAAGCTTCGACAAGGCGGACAGCCGGCTGAGCTTTGGCCATGTGCCGGGCCCGGGCACCTATGCGACGACCGTGACGCGCCCGGATCTGTTCCGCGCCTATCTGCGCCAGCAGATCGACCTTCTGATGCGGAACCACGGGGTGGATGTCCAGATCGGCACCTCTGACACGGCGATGCCCGTGCATTTCGCGGTGGCGAACAATCCGGCGGTGAATGTCCCGCAGGAGGGCGTACTGGACTTTTCCCTGCGGGATGTGTTCGACGTCCCGGATCTGGCGACGACGAACGATGACATCGTGAACGGCTATGCGGTCAGCAACGCGGACGGTTCGGCGCCCCTGGCCCCCTTCACCGCCCAGCGTGTGGATTATTCGCTGGCACGGCTATCGCATTACACCGCCACCGAGGCGGAGCATTTCCAGAACTACGTCCTTTTCACCAACTATCAGTTCTATATCGAGGAATTCGAGACGGTCGCCCGGCAGGCCCTTGCCGATCCCGAAAGCGGCTACACCGCCTTTGTCGGCCCGGGCAACCATGTGGTGACGGATGCCGAGGCGCCCTTGCCCCTACCGCTCAAGCTGCCGCAGATGCCGACCTATCATCTCAAGCGCGCGGACGGGAACGGCATCACGCTGGTCAATATCGGCGTCGGCCCCTCGAACGCAAAGACCGCGACCGACCATATTGCGGTGCTGCGGCCACATGCCTGGCTGATGGTGGGCCATTGCGCCGGGCTTCGGAACAGCCAGAGGCTTGGCGATTTCGTGCTGGCCCATGCCTATCTGCGCGAAGATCATGTGCTCGACGCGGACCTGCCGATCTGGGTTCCGATCCCGGCGCTGGCCGAGATCCAGATCGCCCTGCAAGAGGCCGTGGCCGAGGTGACGGGGCTCGGGGGCTACGAGCTCAAGCGGATCATGCGGACCGGCACCGTGGCCACCATCGACAACCGCAACTGGGAATTGCGCGACCAGTCCGGCCCGGTCCGGCGCCTGTCGCAATCGCGTGCCGTGGCGCTCGACATGGAAAGCGCCACGATCGCGGCGAACGGGTTCCGGTTCCGCGTTCCCTACGGCACCCTTCTTTGCGTGTCGGACAAGCCCCTGCACGGGGAACTGAAGCTGCCCGGCATGGCGACGGAATTCTACCGCACCCAGGTCACGCGCCATCTTCAGATCGGGGTGCGCGCGATGGAACGCCTGCGCGAGATGCCGCTGGAACGCATACACAGCCGTAAATTGCGTAGCTTTGAGGAAACAGCCTTTCTTTGACGGCGGGAAACAGCCAATTGCGACAGCTTTTAGCTTGCGAAACGCCCCAAAAGATAGTGTAGCAAGTCAATGATCTGCCATGCGGCACCTGAAATAAAACAGTGGCCCGCCCAGGGCCCAGGAACGAGGAGACTGGAGATGACCACGAAACCGATGACCAAGACTCAACTCGTCGCCGCTTTGGCCGAGGAGATGGGTTCGGACAAGAAAACCGCCGGCGCAGCGCTTGACGCGCTCGGCACGCTCATCACGCGCGAAGTCGCCGAAGGCGGCGCTGTCACGCTTCCCGGTCTGGGCAAGTTTGCCTGCCGCACCCGCCCCGAACGTATGGTGCGCAACCCCGCCACGGGCGAGCAGATTTCCAAGCCCGCCGACAAGGTCGTCAAGGTCACGATCGCCAAGGCGCTCAAGGACAGCGTGAACAGCTGATCGGATTTCCGCGGCCCGCCCGCGGAAACCACAAGGCCGTCCCGAGGGACGGCCTTTTTCTTTGGCACTATGCCCGTGGGGATCCTGACAGGCCGCCTTACCCGATGCGACCGCGCGCACCCTCGCCCACCTGCCCGCGATGCAGCAGCAGGTGATCGAGGATGACACAGGCCATCATTGCCTCGGCCACCGGCACGGCGCGGATACCCACGCAGGGATCGTGCCGGCCCTTGGTGACCAGATCGGTTTCCTGCCCGGTGCGCGTCACGCTGCGCCGGGGCGTCAGGATCGAAGAGGTCGGCTTGACCGCCAGCCGCACAACCACATCCTGCCCGGTCGAAATACCGCCCAGAATTCCACCCGCGTGGTTCGACAGATATTCCGGCCCGTCGGGCCCCATGCGAATCTCATCGGCATTCTCGGTCCCGGTCAGGGCGGCCGCCGCCATGCCCTCACCGATCTCGACGCCTTTGACGGCATTGATCGACATCATCGCCGCCGCCAGATCGCTGTCCAGTTTCGCATAGATCGGCGCGCCAAGACCCGGCGGCACGCCCCGGGCGACAACCTCGATCACCGCACCGACCGAATCGCCGGATTTCCGGAGCGCATCCAGATAGTCGGCCCAGTCCTTCGCCGCCTGCGCATCGGGGGTCCAGAACGGATTGCGCGCGATTTCCGCCGCGTCGAAACGCGCCCGGTCGATCCGGTGCGGCCCCATCTGGACCATGTAGCCCGTCACGGAAACACCCGGCGCCAGAACCCCCAGGGCGGCCCGCGCCACACCGCCTGCCGCCACCCGGGCCGCGGTTTCCCGCGCGCTGGACCGCCCGCCGCCGCGATAGTCGCGGATGCCGTATTTCTGCCAATAGGTGATGTCGGCATGGCCCGGGCGGAACGCCTCGGCGATCTCGCCATAGTCCCTGGACCGCTGGTCCGTATTGCGGATCATCAACTGGATCGGGGTGCCGGTGCTCTGCCCCTCGAAGACGCCCGAAAGGATCTCGACCTCATCCGGCTCGCGCCGCTGGGTGGTGAACCGGTTCTGCCCCGGCTTGCGCAGGTCGAGCCAGTGCTGGAGCTGCGTGGCCTCGACCGGCACGCCCGGCGGGCACCCGTCGACCGTCGCGCCAAGCGCCGGGCCGTGGCTTTCGCCCCAGGTGGTGACGCGGAACATGTGGCCGAAGGTGTTGAATGACATGGGCGCCCCTTTGCTTGGGGTTTCTGTTACCCCCGCGGGCGCGCGCGCTCAAGCCTTTCCGCTTGTGACCGGGCGCGGGGGTGATTAGGGTCGGCCCTACCTCGGGGTGCCCTGCCGGGCTGAGATGCGCGCTGCGCGAACCCGTTGAACCTGAACCGGTTAAGACCGGCGGAGGGAAGGCAAGCGGCGCATCCCCATATCGCGCATCCTGACCCCGCCCGTCGCAATGGAGGATGAAATGCGTTATCCGACGCTTGCTGCGGGACTGATCCTGGCCACCGCCCCGGCCCTGGCCCAGACGCCCGAACTGACGATCTACACCTATGACAGCTTCGTGTCCGAATGGGGCCCCGGGCCGCAGGTCAAGTCCGCGTTCGAGGCGGTCTGCGACTGCACCGTGACCTTTGTCGGCGCGGGCGATGGCGCGGCGCTTCTGGCGCGGCTGCAACTGGAAGGCGCGCGTAGCCCGGCGGATATCGTGCTCGGGCTCGACACCAACCTTACCGCCATTGCCGCCGAGACCGGGCTGATCGCGCCACATGGGCTGACGCCGGACCATGACCTGCCGGTGGCGTGGGACGATCCGCTCTTCCTGCCCTACGACTGGGGCTATTTCGCCTTCGTCCACGACACAGACCTTGCCGATCCGCCGGCGAGCTTTGGGGATCTGATTGCCTCTGACCTGCAGGTGGTCATTCAGGATCCGCGTTCGTCGACCCCCGGCCTCGGCCTCCTGATGTGGGTCGAGGCCGCCTATGGCGACCGCGCGCCCGAGATCTGGCAGGGCCTCGCCCCCCGTATCCTGACCGTGACGCCCGGCTGGTCCGAGGCCTACGGGCTGTTCCTGAACGGCGAGGCCGACATGGTTCTGTCCTACACGACCTCGCCCGCCTATCACATCATCGCCGAGGGGGATGACAGCAAGACGGCGGCGATCTTCGAGGAAGGGCATTACCTTCAGGTCGAGGTCGCCGGAATGTTGGCCGCCAGCGACCAGCCCGAACTCGCAACGCGGTTTCTGGACTTCATGCTGACCGATGCGTTTCAGGCCATCCTGCCAGAGACCAACTGGATGTATCCGGCAGTCCTGCCCGAGGCGGGGCTTGCCCAAGGCTTCGCGGATCTTCCCACACCTGACCGGGCGCTTCTGCTGCCGCCGGCCGAGGCTGCGGCGCGCCGCGATGGCGCGCTGGCCACATGGCTCTCGGCGCTCAGCCGCTAGGGCGCGCAGGATGGGGCGGCGTCGCGGTCGCGGCGCTGCTTCTCCTGCTGACGCTGGGCGCCCTTGGGGCGGTGTTCTGGCGCGCGGGCGGGACATCGGGGCTTGGGCCGGCGGACTGGGCGGCAATCCGGTTTACCGTCTGGCAGGCCGCACTGTCGGCAGGACTTTCCGTGGCACTGGCGATCCCGGTCGCGCGCGCCCTTGCACGGCGCAGCTTTCGCGGCCGGCAGATCATCGTCACCCTGCTGGGCGCCCCGTTCCTCTTGCCGACGCTGGTGGCGGTTCTGGGGCTTCTGGCAGTCTTTGGCCGAAACGGGATTTTCAACGACTGGCTGATGGCGCTCGGCCTTCCGCCCCTGCGGATCTATGGCCCGCAGGGTGTCATCCTGGCCCATGTGTTCTTCAACATGCCATTGGCGACCCGGCTCATCCTTCAGGGGTGGCAGTCGATCCCGGCCGAGCGTTTCCGGGTGGCGGCATCGCTTGGGTTCCGGCCTTACGACATCCTGCGCCGGATCGAGGTGCCGATGCTGCGAACGGTGCTGCCCGGCGCGCTGCTCGCGATATTCCTCATATGCCTCACAAGCTTTGCCGTCGCGCTGACGCTCGGCGGAGGTCCGCGGGCGACCACGGTGGAACTCGCGATCTATCAGGCGTTCCGCTACGACTTCGACCTCGGGCGGGCGGCGATGCTGGCGGGGGTTCAGTTCGCGCTCTGCGCGGCGGCGACCCTGATTGCGCTGCGCGTGCCGCTGACGGACAGCCTTGCGGGGCTTGGCCGCCCGGTTCAGCGCTGGGACAAAAGGGGGCGCCTCACGGTCGACCTGATCGCGGTCGCCTTGGCGATGGTCTTTCTGCTGCTTCCGCTCGGGATGGTCGTCGCGGCGGGGCTGCCGCGCATCCCGCACCTGCCCGCTGCCGTCTGGTCCGCTGCGGGGCGGTCGGTCGTCGTGGCGCTGGGGTCGGCCTGCCTGACACTCGTCTTTGCCCTGTTTCTGGGGATCGCGATCCTGCGGGCGCGGCGGTCCCTGTCCGGCGGGTTGGAGCTTGCCGGAATGCTCTCGCTCGCGGCCTCGCCGCTGGTGATGGGAACGGGGCTTTTCCTGATCGTGTTCCCCCTTGTCGATCCGGCGCGGCTGGCGCTTGCGGTCACGGCGCTGGTCAATGCGACCATGGCGCTTCCTTTCGCGCTGCGCGCGATCTTGCCCGCGCTACGCCAGGCCGACCGTGATCTGAGGCGGCTTGCGGACAGCCTGAACATCCGTGGTCTGGCGCGGCTGCGGTTCGTGATCCTTCCGCCACTCCGCGCGCCCCTTGGCTTTGCGGGTGGGCTGGCCGCTGCCCTGTCGATGGGCGATCTGGGGGTCATCGTCCTTTTTGCCGAGGCCGGGAATGCCACGCTGCCGATGCAGTTGCAGCGGCTCATGGGCGCCTACAGGATGGCCGACGCGTCGGGCGCGGCGGTGCTTTTGCTGGGCCTCAGCCTTGCGGCCTTCTGGATTTTCGATCGTGGGGGGCGTCTTGGGGCTCGAACTTGAGGACATCATCCTGCAGCAGGGCGCGTTCCGCCTGACAGCTTCGTTTCCCGTTGCGACGGGTGCGCGGGTCGCCATCATCGGCCCTTCGGGCGCGGGAAAATCCACATTGCTTGCCGCGATTGCCGGATTCCTGATGCCGGTTACGGGTGTCATCCGCTGGGGGTCTGACGATCTGAGCGCGTGCGATCCGGGGGCGCGCCCGCTCAGCATCCTCTTTCAGGACAATAACCTCTTTCCACACCTGACGGTGTTCCAGAATGTCGCGCTTGGCCTGCGCCCCAATCTGCGGCTTTCGCCGGCCGAGCGTGCCGAGGTGATGGCCGCCCTCGACCGCGTCGGGCTGACGGGGCTTGGCGACCGGCGCCCGGCGCAGTTGTCGGGCGGGCAGCAAAGCCGCGTCGCGTTGGCCCGCGTTCTGTTGCGGCGCCGTCCCCTTCTGTTACTGGATGAGCCGTTCTCGGCGCTCGGCCCCGCGCTGAAGTCCGAGATGCTGGATCTTGTGGGCAGGATTGCGGCGGAACAGCGTCTGACACTGCTGATGGTGACACATGATCCGGCCGATGCCCGGCGCCTTTGCGACCAGACGGTGCTGGTCGCCGACGGCATCGCGCTGCCGCCCATGGCGACCGAAAAGATCTTCGCCGACCCGCCGCCTGCGCTGCGGGCCTATCTCGGCCAGGGCGGATAAACGCAAAACGCGCCCCGGAGGGCGCGTTCGCTTGAACAGGTTTGCCGGGATCAGTGCTCGCGGCGGGTGTCGTACTTGACCTTCATCCACAGACGCTTGTTCGTCAGATAGAGAAGCACCGTCAGCACCGTCAGGAAGATCACGCCGGTCAGGCCCGCCTGCTTGCGCGCCATCATCTTGGGTTCGGCGGTCCACATCAGGAAGGCCGACACGTCCTTGGACAGGGAACGCACGTCGTTCGGGCTGCCATCGGCGAATTCCACCGCGCCATCGTAAAGCGGCGGCGCCATGGCGATCCACCCGCCCGGGAAGGCGAGGTTTTCATAGAACACGGTGCCGGCCTCTTCACGTTCTTCACCCGTGTAGGTGTAGAGGATCGAGGCAATGTATTCCGGCCCGCCGATCCCGCGCAGAAGCTGGTTGATGCCCAGCCCGTAGGGGCCGTGGAAACCGGAACGCGCCTTGGCCATCAGGCTCAGGTCAGGGGCGGTTTCCAGACCGCTTCCCGGGAAATGGTCGGGGGCGGCGGCAGGACGGAAATCGTCGATTTCCGGATCGAACACCTCGAAGTTCGCGGCATAGGCACGAACCTGATCCTCGGGCAGGGCGGGTCCGCCCTCATCCCCCAGGGTGCGGAACGGCACGTGCTGCAGCCCGTGGCAGGCCGCGCAGACCTCGGTGTAGATCTGCAGGCCCCGCTGAAGCTGGTTCCGGTCATAGCGGCCGAAGGGACCTTCGAACGGGAATTCGAAGTCGACGACATGCCCCTCTTCGCCTGCGGCCTGTGCGCCGCCTGCCGTCAGTGCCAGCGCCATGAAGGCGGTGAGTGCAAGTTTGCGGATCATCTGTGACAGTCCTTTCTCTTTCACTCGGCCGGCATGGCCGGGGTGTCAGAGCCACCCTTTTTCTTGGAGTTCGCAGCGAGGAAGGCCTCTTCGATCGTCGCGGGCGGGGTCAGCGGCTTCTCGATCACGCCAAGCAGCGGCAGGATGACAAGGAAGTAGGCGAACCAGTAGGTCGATCCGATCAGCGAAATCCAGGTATAGATCCCCTCGGCCGGCATCGCGCCCACCCAGGTCAGCACCAGGAAGTCGACGATCAGCAGCCAGAACCACCACTTGAACATCGGCCGGTAGCGACCCGACCGCACCGACGACGTGTCGAGCCAGGGCGCCAGCGCCATGACCGCGATGGCGCCGAACATCGCCAGCACCCCGAAGAAGCGCGCGTCGATGATGCCGAAGGTCACGAACTGCGTCAGCTGCACGATCCACACATCGCTCGTGAAGGCGCGCAGGATCGCGTAGAACGGCAGGAAGTACCATTCGGGCACGATATGCGACGGCGTCGCAAGCGGGTTCGCCGGGATGTAGTTGTCCGGGTGCCCGAGGTAGTTCGGCATGAAGCCGACGATGGCGAAGAAGATGATCAGGACGACGCCGAGGCCCACGAAATCCTTGAGGATGTAGTAAGGCCAGAACGGAACCGTGTCGCGCGCGGCCTCTTCCTTGGAGGTGCGGCGCACCTCGACCCCGGTCGGGTTGTTGTTGCCCGTGTGGTGGAACGCCCAGACATGGACGATCACCAGACCGGCAATCACGAAGGGCAGCAGATAGTGCAGCGAGAAGAAGCGGTTGAGCGTCGCGTTGTCCACCGCCGGACCACCCAGAAGCCAGGTCTGGATGCTTTCGCCGAGGCCCGGAATGGCGCCGAAAAGGCCGGTGATCACGGTCGCGCCCCAGAAGGACATCTGGCCCCAGGGCAGAACGTACCCCATGAAGGCGGTCGCCATCATCAGAAGGTAGATCAGCATCCCGATGATCCACGTCACCTCGCGCGGTTCCTTGTAGGAGCCGTAGTAGAGGCCGCGGAAGATATGGAGGTAGACCGCCACGAAGAAGAGCGACGCGCCATTGGCGTGCAGGTAGCGGATCATGTGGCCGGCATTCACGTTCCGCATGATGTGCTCGACGCTTGCAAAGGCGAGATCGACATGCGGCGTGTAGTGCATGACCAGAACGATGCCGGTCACGATCTGCAGGACCAGCGTGAACATGAGGACGATGCCCCAGATCCACATCCAGTTCAGGTTCTTGGGCGTGGGCAGCATGATCGTGTCATAAAGAAGTGCCACCACCGGAAGACGGCGGTGGAGCCACTTCTCGCCCCCCGTCTTGGGCTCATAATGGTCGTGCGGAATACCGGCCATCTTACTCTCCCTCAGCCCAGCTGAATCGTTGTTTCATCGACGAATTGCGCGACGGGAACGTGCAGGTTCTCGGGCGCGGGCCCACGGCGAATACGGCCCGAGGTGTCATAGTGCGACCCGTGGCAAGGGCAGAACCAGCCACCGAAATCACCCGCACCATTGCCCAGCGGAACGCAACCGAGATGGGTGCAGACCCCCATCATCACCAGCCACTCGCCCGCTTCGTCCAGCGTCCGGTTCTGGTCGTCGGCCGACGCCTCGCGGATGTTGGCGTTGCGCGCGTCGGTATCCATCAGGTCGCCCAGCACGACGCTGCGCGCATCCGCGATCTCGGCCTCGGACCGGCGCCGGATGAACACGGGCTTGCCCAGCCATTGGACGGTCAGCTGACTGCCGACAGAGACCCCGCCTACATCGACGAAGATCGAGGCCAGCGCCTGCACATCCGCCGAGGGGTTCATCTGGTTGACAATCGGCCAGACTGCGGCACCGACCGTTACGGTCGCCGCACCTGCCGTGGCATAGTACAGGAAATCCCTGCGAGTGCCTGCGTTCTCTTCTGCGTGGGACACGAGATAACTCCCTTCCATGACCGGTTCCGACGGCCAATACGATGATTGGGCCGCAGTTTCCTGCCGCCTTCCCGGGCCGGTTCTAGCCTTGGCCGGGAAAGCCGTCCAGTAGCCATTTCCACTTTCAAGACCGGATGTGGCAAGCCGATTGTCGCAGGCATGTCACTGGTCGGCCCGCGTCGCGGTCATCGAGGGGCGCTGCGAAAAGGTGGCGAACCACTCGGCCAGCGCCGGGCGCCCGGTGCGCCAGCCACGCTCGCCATGCCGCAGGTCCAGATAACCCAGCGCGCAGGCTACGGCGATCTGGCCGATGTCGAGCGGCCCGTTCAGGTGGCTGATCCAGCGCGCCTCGAGCGTGTCTAGGGCGCGGGCGATCTTGGTCCACTGCCCCTCGACCCAGGCGGGCAGGCGCGCCTCTTCAGGGCGGACGCGGGTCTCGTAGACCATCAGAAGCGCCGCATCCATCATGCCGTCCGCCGTCGATTCCAGCACCAGCGCGTCCCATTCCCGCGCCCCTTCGGGATAAAGCCGCCGGCCCGCCCGCGCATCCAGATACCGGCAGATCACGCGGCTGTCGTAAAGCGCCGGTCCATCGTCGCGCACCAGTGTCGGGATCTTGCCCAGCGGATTATGGGCAAGCGGCTGGTTTCCGGGATCGACCGGCGTGCCGCTGCCGGGAACCAGCGTGACCGCCCCGGCCTGCCCGGTTTCCATAAGAACGACGACCACCTTGCGCGCGAATGGCGAGGTTGCGGAATGATAAAGCTTCATCTGTCCCCTTCCCGGGCCACGTGGCCCAAAGGGGCAGGCCCGGGCAGGATGCTAAAAGCCCCTGCGCCGGGCGTCCACCTATTCCGCCGCCATCGCCCCTGCAGGTTCGACACGGACGGCGGCGAACTTGAATTCCGGGATCTTGCCATAGGGGTCGAGCGCCGGGTTCGTCAGCACGTTGGCCGCGGCTTCGACATAGGCGAAGGGGACAAAGACCATATCCTCGGCCACGGCGCGGTCGGCCCGGGCCATGATCGTGATCTCGCCCCGCCGGGTGATCAGGCGCACCATGCCGCCCGCTTCCACCCCCAGACGCCGCAGCGTGGCCGGGTGAAGGGAGCAGTTCGCCTCGGGCTCCACCGCGTCCAGCACGCGCGACCGGCGGGTCATCGACCCTGTGTGCCAGTGTTCCAGCTGCCGCCCCGTGGTCATCACCATCGGGAATTCGCTATCCGACACCTCATCCGGCGGAATGATGGCGGCGGGGGTAAAGCGCGCGCGCCCCTCGGCCCTCGGGAAGCCATCGCCAAAGACGATTGCCTGCCCCGGATCGCTGGGCGAGAGGCTGGGATAGGTCACCGCGCCGTCATTCACCAGCCGGTCCCAGGTGATGTTGTCGAGGCTGCGCATCCCCCGCGCCATCTCGGTATAAACCTCGGACGGGTCGGTGTACTGCCAGTCGAGGCCAAGCCGGCGCGCGAGCTCCACCGTGATCTGCCAATCCGGAAGGGCCTGCCCCGGGGGCCGCACCGCCGCCCGCGCGATCTGCACCTGGCGGTTGGTGTTGGTCACCGTCCCGGCCTTTTCATAGAAGGCAGCCGCGGGCAGGATCACATCCGCATAGTTCGCGGTTTCCGTCAGGAAGATGTCCTGCACCACAAGATGGTCGAGCTTGGCCAGCGCCTCGCGCGCATGCGTCACGTCCGGGTCGGACATCGCCGGGTTCTCGCCAAGGATATACATGCCCCGGATCGTGCCCTCATGCACCGCATCAAGGATTTCCGTGACCGTCAGGCCCTTTTGCGCAGAAAAGTCGCCGCTGCCCCAGATTTCGGAGAACCGGGTCCGCACCGCGTCATCCGTCACCGTCTGATAATCCGGCAGGAACATGGGGATCAGCCCTGCGTCTGACGCCCCCTGAACGTTGTTCTGCCCCCGCAGCGGATGCAGCCCTGTCCCCGGCCGCCCCACATGCCCGCACATGAGCGCGAGGCTGATCAGGCAGCGGGAATTGTCGGTGCCATGGATGTGCTGAGAAACGCCCATCCCCCAGAAGATCATCCCGGCCCGCGAGGTCGCAAAATCCCGCGCCACCTGGCGGAGCGTTTCAGCCGGGATGCCGCAATGTTCGGCCATCTTTTCCGGCGCGAACTGCGCCAGATGCGCCTTCTCGGCCTCCCAGTTCTCGGTATAGGCGTCGATGTATTGCTGGTCGTAGAGCCCTTCCTCGACGATCGTCGCCATGATCGCGTTCAGCATCGCCACGTCCGCGCCGGGGCGGAACTGGAGCATGTGCGTCGCGTGCCGCTTCAACGCCTGCCCGCGCGGGTCCATCACGATCAGCTTGCCGCCGCGCTTGGCGAACTGCTTGAAGAAGGTCGCGGCCACGGGGTGGTTTTCGACCGGATTCGCGCCGATGACGATGGCGACGTCGGCATTCTCGATCTCGTTGAAGGTGGCCGTCACGGCGGCGGAACCGACGTTTTCCATCAGCGCCGCGACCGAGGACGCATGGCAAAGCCGCGTGCAGTGGTCGACGTTGTTATGCCCGAAGCGCTGGCGGATCAGCTTCTGGAACAGATAGGCCTCTTCGTTCGTGCATTTGGCGCTGCCAAAGCCCGCGACTGACTGGCCACCATGGGCTGCGTCCAACTGGGCAAGGCCATTCGCGGCCAGGTCCAGCGCCTCTTGCCAGGTCGCCTCGCGGAAGTGGGTCCAGGGGTTGGCGGGATCGACGTCCAGCCCCTTGGGTGGCGCATCGGTCCGCCGGATCAGCGGGACGGTCAGCCGGTGCGGGTGGTGGATGTAGTCAAAGCCGAAGCGGCCCTTGACGCAGAGGCGGCCTTCGTTCGCGGGGCCGTTGATGCCGTCCACGTGGGTGACGCGATCACCCTTGATCTTGAGGCTCACCTGACACCCTACGCCGCAGAAGGGGCAGACGCTTTGCACTTCACGGTCAAAGTCGCGGCTGTCGCCACGTTCCTCGGCATCAAGGATCGCAGGCATCAGCGCGCCCGTGGGGCAGGCCTGCACACATTCACCGCAGGCGACGCAGGTGCTGTCGCCCATGGGATCGTCGAAATCGAACACCGGATAGGCGTCATGCCCGCGCCCGCCCATGCCGATCACGTCGTTCACCTGCACCTCGCGGCAGGCGCGGACGCAGAGGTTGCACTGGATGCAGGCGTCAAGGTTCACCCGCATCGCCACGTGGCTGTCGTCCAGCAGCGGGATGCGCTCCACCTCCAGCGTCGGGAATCGGGACGTGACAACCCCCTGCGCATCGGCCATGTCCCACAGGTGCGAGGACCGATCATGCGCCATGTCCCGTTCGGGCTGGTCGGCCAGCAGCAGTTCCATCACCAGCCGCCGAGAGGTCTCGGCCCGCGCGGACTGGCTGTTGACGACCATGCCATCAGCCGGCTTGCGGATGCAGCTGGGGGCCAGCACACGCTCGCCCTCGATCTCTACCATGCAGGCGCGGCAGTTGCCGTCGCTGCGATAGCCGGGCGCGTCCTTGTGGCAAAGGTGGGGGATCAGCGTGCCTTCGCGCTTTGCCACCTCCCAGATGGTTTCATCGTCGCGCGCCTGAACCTCGCGCCCGTCAAGCGTAAAGCGGATCATCTCAGACCTCATCGGGGAAATGTTGCAGGGTCAGCCGGATCGGGTTCGGGGCCGCCTGCCCCAGCCCGCAGATCGAGGCATCGGCCATCACCGTGCACAGGTCGTCCAGCAGCGCCCGGTCCCATTTCGGCGCCTGCATCAGCTTGACCGCCTTTTCGCAGCCGACCCGGCAGGGGGAGCACTGACCACAGGATTCGGATTCAAAGAACCGCAGCATGTTGAGCGCGGCATCGCGGGCGCTGTCCTGATCCGACAGGACCACCACCGCGGCCGATCCGATGAAGGTGCCATGCGCCTGAAGCGTGTCGAAATCCAGCGGCACGTCATTCAGGCTGGCCGGCAGCAGGCCCGAGGATGGGCCACCCGGCTGGTAGGCCTTGAACACATGGCCTTCCGCCATCCCGCCCGCCGCCTCGATCACCTCGGTTATCGTCGACCCGGCCGGCAGCAGGTAGACACCCGGCCTGGCCACGCGCCCCGACACCGAATAGCTGCGCATCCCCTTGCGGCCGTTCCTTTCCACGTCGCGCAGGATCTCCGGCCCCTCGCGGCAGATGCGCGCGACCCAGTGCAGTGTTTCGACGTTGTGAACCAGCGTCGGCTGGTTGAATATCCCGACCTGCGCCACATAGGGCGGGCGATTGCGGGGGATGCCGCGCTTGCCCTCGATCGACTCGATCATCGCGGATTCTTCGCCGCAGATATAGGCGCCCGCGCCACGCCGCAGTTCGACATAGCCCGGCTGGATCAGATGCGCCGCCTCCAGCGCGGTGATCTCGCGCCGCAGGATTTCGAGGATCGCGGGATATTCGTCGCGCATGTAGATGAAGCAGCGATCCGCCTCGACCGCCCAAGCTGCGATCAGCATCCCCTCAAGGAACAGATGCGGCGCGCGTTCCAGATAGTAGCGGTCCTTGAATGTGCCCGGCTCGCCCTCGTCCCCGTTCACGGCAAGATAGCGCGGACCCTGCGCCGCGCGGACGAATGACCATTTGCGGCCCGAGGGGAAGCCGGCGCCGCCAAGACCGCGCAGACCGGAATGAAGCAGCGTCTCCTGCACGTCCTCGGGGTTGCCCCCCGCGCGCAGCCGTTCGAGCACCGCATATCCGCCCGCGTGGCGATAATGCGAAAGCGCCTCGTATTCGGGAATATGCGGATGCGTCGCGCCTGTGGCGACGGCGTCGGCGATGCGTTCAGGCGTGGCATGGGCGATGTGGTTATGCCCGACCTCGACCACCGGCGCGGTGTCGCACCGCCCCATGCAGGGCGCGCGCAGCACCCGCACCCGCGCCGGGTCATGCCCGGCCTCAAGCGCGGCCAGAAGCGCCTCGGACCCCGCAAGCTCACAGGACAGGGAATCGCAGACCCGGATCGTCAGATCGGGCGGCGGGGTGTCACCTTCCTTTACCGGATCGAAATGGGCGTAGAATGTCGCGACCTCCCAGACCTCGGCCATCGCGATGCGCAGTTCCTCGGCCAGTGCGCGCAGATGGGCGGCGGGCAGATGGCCGAACGTATCCTGAATCCGGTGGAGGTATTCGATCAGCAGATCGCGCCGGCGCGGCATTCCCTCCAGAAGCGCCTGCACCTCGGCCAGCGCAGCGTCATCAAGCTGCCGGCCTTTTGGCGTGCGCCTGCCGCGCCCGCGACCGGACTTCCACACCCCTTTTTCATCCAAGGCCATGCGCCCCCTCCCCCGGTTGCTCACCGCGCAGGGCGGTTGACTGCCAGCCGGCAGGATCGCAGGCCGCGATAGGAGATTCAAGGCCAACGAACCGTGATCCGATAGGATCAGGCTATCGCCGCGCGCTGACGGGCCAAGGCCTCTCGCCCCATGGCGAGCAAGAGTTGCACCAAAAGGCCGCTTCCGATCAGGAACGCATCCATCCCCGCGCCGACCGGCCACCAGAGCTTGGCCGCCTGCAAGAGGATGCAGAGGACGGACCCCGCGGCAAAGACGGTCAGCGCGTGCCGTCCCATGATCTCCAACGGCCAGAGCCATCGGTTCTGGCAGAAGGCGCGGACCGCAGGCAGCGCGCTGACGATGTAGAACAGCGCCAGCACATGCAAAAGACGCGGCAGCGCAAGGTATGTCTTGTTGAACCCGGCCAGGAAGGACGGAATGCCCCAGCTGCGCATCTCGGCCAGGGCCGAACGCCCCATCGACCCGATCTCGGGCACCCGCATCCACAGGAAAACGACCAGGGCAAAGGCGATGGAGGCCTGCAAAAGGCCCGGCCGCAAGGGCACAAGACGCCGCCCCTCCTTCATCGCGGCGCCGGTGCAGAGCCCGATGACGAACAGGAACTGCCAAGCGAGAGGGTTGAAGAACCATCCGCCCGGGTTCGGATAGGCGGGCAGGTTGATCCGCCAGAACCCGCTGCAAAGCCAGACCGTGCCGGACACGCACAGCAACGCCAGCGGCCGGCGCAATCCCAATGCGAACATCGCCGGCGTCATCAAGAGCAGCACGATGTAAAGCGGCAGGATGTTCAGATATCCAAGCTGATGCCCCAGTGTCGGCAAGCCGATCAGCCCGCCCAGCGGATTGCGGAACAGCGGGCCAAGGTTGTTCCGCTGGATCATGTTGTAGAGGCCGAAATACTTGACGGCCGCGGCGCAGATCGCAATCGCCATCACCGTTATCGTCATCTGCACCAGATAAAGCGACCAGGCCCGCCCCCAGACCCGCGCCGCAGCCGAGACGAAGGCCGCCCAGCCTTCGCGCCGGAAGCCGTTGGAATAGGCAAGACCTGCCGATATTCCGGACATGAGGACAAAGGCCTCTGCCGCGTCGGAAAAGCCGAAATTGCGGCTGGTGAACTGCTCGAACACATTGCCCGGAACGTGGTTGATGAAGATCATCACCAGCGCAAGGCCACGGAACACATCCAGCCGCGCGTCACGCACCACCGTTGCCGGCAGGGCCGATACCCCCGCCGCAGCCACCCCGCCGGGGCGGTCAGGCATAGGTCGCGCGCTCGAGCGGAAGATCGCCCGAGGGAGCCGCCTGCCCGGCCCCGGTCCAGTGCTCGAAAATCGCCATCTGGTCGAGGATGACCGGGCTTGGCGCAACCTCCGACCGGACGATGAACCCTTCGCGAGACCAGTTGCCCCCGGTATGCGACGATAGCGCGATGACCAACGGCGAGAGGATCATCGGGATCGACACGGGCAAAAGCCAGATAACCAGTTCGGGCGCAAGGCGCTGCGCCGCAAAAAGGCCCGCGATTCCGAAGACGACGATCCAGCGGCTCGCGGCCCATGCCTCGGCAAAGGACAGACGGCCATCGCCCCTACGGTTCGCGGGCCATCCCCCGTCGATGCCCATCAGCACCTGAAAGACCGAGCGTGTCTGGAACATCAGCATGATCGGCGCCATCACCGAGGATGCAGCAAGTTCCCAGATCGTCGTGAGGAACACCCGCGCGCTCCCCCCGAACCAGCGCGACCGCCCGCTCAGCGCGGCATGAAGCGCGATCAGAAGCTTTGGCAGCACCAGAAGCCCGAGAACCCCGATGGCGAGGGCAATCGCCTTTGAGGTCTCGTTGCTGGGGAAGACCGGGAAGAGCTGGTAAGGCTCCGGAAAGTAGTTCGGTTCGTGGCGAAAGGCGGGCTGGGCAACGCTGGCCGCCATGAACATCAGCCAGAAAAGCGGCGCGATATAGGCGAGGATGCCTTGCAGGAAGACAAAGCGGCTCCAGCCCCGCAGGCGGGGCGCACCGATCACCCGGATATGCTGCAGGTTCCCCTGACACCAGCGCCGGTCGCGTTTCGCGTAGTCGATGATGTTTTCGGGCCCCTCCTCAAAGGAGCCCTCAAGATCCGGGTCGACGCGGACCTTCCAGCCCGCGCGGGCAAGAAGCGCCGCCTCGACATAGTCATGGCTCAGGATATGACCGCCAAAGGGGGGCGCGCCGCTCAGCACCGGAAGGCCGCAGCTTTCGGCAAAGGCGCGGGTCCGGACGATGGCGTTATGTCCCCAGAACGGGCCACAGCGCCCCTGCAACAGCCCCTGCCCCCGCGCGAAGACGGGAGAATAAAAGCTCGCCGCGAACTGGATCGCGCGACCGAACCGGGACCGCGCCTTGATGATCTTGGGCAGCGTCTGCAACAGCCCGAGTTCCGGGTCGGCCTCCATCCGGCGAACCATCTCGGCGATGGTCGCGCCCTCCATCAGACTGTCCGCATCGAGGATCAGCGCAAAGTCATAGGCCCCGCCGGAGCGCTGGATGAAATCCTCGATATTGCCGGCCTTCTTGCCGGTATTGATCCGGCGGCGGCGATAGAACATCCGCCCCTCCGCGGCGCAATCGTCCACAAGCCTGCGGAACCACAGTTCCTCCTGCGCCGCCACCTCTTCGTTCGTGGTGTCGGAAAGGACGGCGATGTCGAAATGCTGGATCAGCCCGATCTTGCGCAAGGAACGGTCGATGGCCGCAAGGCGCGAAAAGGTCTCGACCGGGTCCTCGTTGCAGACCGGCATCAGGATCGCGGTGCGACCGGCGATCGGCGCGTCAGAAGAAGGGGGAGGCGTCTGCGACCAGCCCACAAGACCAAGCAGCCCCTGCATGGCGCCCCAGGCGAGCCAGAGCGTGCTGATCCCGATCAGACCAGCGCGCAGCATATCCAGCCGGTCAAGCCCGTCCGCCGCCCCGAACTGGAGAAAGAGCAGCGCCGCGCCCACGCCAATACCCACCGCCGGCAGCAATGCTGCCAGTCGCGCAATCCACAGCGGGGCGCCGGACAAGGGGTTCATCTCGGGTTCAGTGCCCCGCCCTGGCCGCCGGCAGCAGCGTCATGATCGCCTGAAGAAGGCGGGCGCCGAGGCTCAGGTCATGTTCAAGAACCTGCTTGGGCATGGCAAGCGGGGCATTGGGCAGGTCATAAGACCGCTCAGCTTTGATATCGGACGTCATCATGTTCATGATCTTATCCATTGATAAAGCCAGGTTTCCGAAAGCTTCCGCCCGTAACCTGCAACATGGGCCACCAGTTCAATCGTGCTGTCACGTGTGCCCTGCACGTCCAGCACCAGTCGCCACATGTCATCCTGCGGCATCTTGGAAAGCGTCTGGCTCACGACCTCTCCTGTCGATGAAACCCAGATCGCGGGCTCCACCTCTGCATCGGCCGGAAGGCGGCCCAGCATCCCGCCCTTGAAATCGACCACGAACTTGCGCAGCCCTTCCGGCGCCGCGACGCCGGATGCCCCGCCCTCACCGGTGCTGGTTCTTTCGATCCAGGCCCGGTCCGTCATGCGATCGGGATCAAGCATCCCCCAACGCAGCCGGTAGCTGAATTCACGTTCATCCCCTGCCCGGACAGGGGTATCGGGGACCCAGAACGCGACGATGTTGTCGTTGACTTCAAGGTCGGTCGGAATTTCGACCAGCCGCACGTTTCCTAGTCCCCACTCGCCGATTGGTTCCACGCTCAGGGACGGGCGCAGTTCATAACGCGCCTCCTTGTCCTGATACTGCGCGAAATCCCGGTCGCGCTGGTAAAGGCCAAAGTTCCGGGGCTGCACCTCGGTAAAGTAGGAACCCGAAAGGCGCGGCGGGTTGTTCAGCGGCCGCCACAGGACGTCCCCGTCATTGCGCGTGATCAGCAGGCCGTTGCTGTCATGCACCTGAGGGCGATAATCGTCGAACGTGGCCCGGTTCTTTTCGTCGTATAGGAACATCGAGGTCAGGGGCGCGATGCCCAACTGCTCAACATCCGCGCGGAAGAAAAGCCGCGCCGTCACGTCCATCACAGTGTCCACGCCGGGGGTGATGACAAAGCGGTAGGCGCCTGTGACGCTGGGGCTTTCCAGCGCCGCATGGATGATGACCTGGCGCGCGCCGGGGGCCGGACGTTCCAGCCAGAAATGCGAAAAGCGCGGGAATTCCTCACCCGCCGACAGGCCGGTATTGATCGCGAGCCCGCGCGCCGAGATGCCATAGGCGTTCCCCTGCCCGAGGGCGCGAAAATAGCTCGCCCCGACGAAGGCCACCAGCTCATCGGAAATATCCGACCGGTTGAGCGGGTAGTTCAGGCGGATGCCAGCGACACCGGCCATATCCTCATGTTCCGGGATACGTTCCGCCAGATCGTTCAGGAACTCGAAATCATCGGTGTTGAAGACCATCTCGCGCGCGCGGCCATCGACAACCTCGGCCACCTGCACGGGTTCGTTGAACAGCCAGCCCATGCTGAAGGCGTGCAGCGAGAAATTGACCCCTTCCTGATCACGCCAGCGGGCGCGGTCGGGGCGGTAACGGATCAGGCGATAGTCGTCATATTGCAGGCTTTGCAGAAAGCTCGGCACGGCCTCGACCGGCGCATAGGGTTCCTGCGCCTTTTCCCGCATCGCCTCGGTCAAGAGGTCAAACGAAAAGGGGGTGCCCACCGGGGCTGCGCCCTGATCCTGCGCAAGCAGCTGAAACGGAAGGGCGACAGAGCCCATGAGCGCGGCAGCAGCAGGCGCCGCCGACAGGACCCGCCGCCGGGTCATCGATCCGAACTTCAACTCAGTTCTATCCATAAGCCTGTATGATCCGCCACAGTTTGACCTGACTATAAAAACCGTCAGGCGAGGTTGGTTCCGCCCTGACCGCATCTGCGCGTCCAAAAAGCCGGGAACTGCCTGTCCACAACAGCACCCCGCCCGATTCGCCGGCCTTTGCACATGCAGCATCGTGGCTGCCGATGTGGCGATTTTATTGCCGCTCCGCAAGGGCTTGCGGTGGCTCGCGGCGGGCTGTCGCAACAGTTTCATGACGCTTTCGGCGGCCTTTTGCCGGATGTGCTGCAAAAGGCTGCATCAACGCGTCGCACCCCCCTCCGATCCGCTGCGAACGGCTCTTGGGCGATGCTCTGGTCCTTGGGTCAAAGCTGCGATAAAGGGGGCCGTGACAGCCAGCCGGGGGTACGCATGGCACGCATTCTCATCACCTCAGCCATTCCCTATATCAACGGGATCAAGCATCTGGGGAACCTTGTGGGCAGCCAGTTGCCCGCAGATCTCTATGCGCGCTACATGCGCGCCCGCGGGCATGAGGTGATGTTCATCTGCGCGACCGATGAACACGGCACGCCCGCCGAACTCGCCGCGGCCAAGGCAGGCAAGCCGGTGGCACAATATTGCGCAGAAATGCACGAGGTGCAGAAGGACCTGGCCCAGGGCTTCCGCCTGTCCTTCGATCATTTCGGCCGCTCGTCGAGCGCGCGCAACCACGTCCTGACCCAGCATTTCGCAGGCAAGCTGGCCGAAAACGGCTACATCACCGAGGTGTCGGAAAAGCAGGTCTATTCCCACGCGGATGGACGCTTTCTCCCTGACCGGTATATCGAAGGCACCTGCCCGAATTGCGGTTACGACAAGGCGCGGGGCGATCAGTGCGAGAACTGCACCAAGCAGCTCGATCCGACCGATCTGATCAACCCGCGCTCGGCCATCTCCGGCTCGACCGATCTGGAGGTGCGCGAAACCAAGCACCTTTATCTCCGTCAATCGGCCCTGCGCGACAAGCTCGATGCGTGGATCGACAGCAAGACCGACTGGCCGGTTCTTACGACCTCGATCGCCAGGAAGTGGCTGCATGACGGCGAGGGGCTTCAGGACCGGGGCATCACCCGTGACCTGCAATGGGGCGTGCCGGTCAGGAAGGGCCGCGAAGACTGGCCCGGGATGGAGGGCAAGGTCTTTTACGTCTGGTTCGACGCGCCCGTCGAATACATCGCCGGCACTGCCGAATGGGCGGATGCGACCGGTCAGGACGACGCAGCATGGCGCCGCTGGTGGCGGCTCGACGAGGGCGCGGACGACGTGCGCTATGTCCAGTTCATGGGCAAGGACAACGTGCCCTTCCACACGCTTTCCTTCCCGGCCACCATCATGGGTTCCGGCGAGCCGTGGAAGCTCGTGGATTACATCAAGTCGTTCAACTACCTGAACTACGATGGCGGGCAGTTCTCGACCTCGCAGGGGCGCGGCGTCTTCATGGATCAGGCGCTCTCGATCCTGCCTGCGGACTACTGGCGCTGGTGGCTGTTGTCCCATGCACCCGAAAATTCCGACAGCGAGTTCACGTGGGAGAATTTTCAGGCGAGCGTGAACAAGGATCTTGCCGACGTGCTCGGCAACCTCGTCAGCCGGGTCACGAAATTCTGCCGCTCCAAATTCGGCGAGACGGTGCCCGAAGGGGGCGCCACCGGCCCGCAAGAAGAGGCGCTGACAGCCGAGCTTGCATCCCGCATCCGCGCCTATGAGATGCATATGGAGGCGATGGAGGTCCGCAAGGCCGCCGCCGAATTGCGGGCGATCTGGGTCGCAGGAAACGAATATCTGCAAAGCGCCGCGCCCTGGTCGGTCGTCAAGGAAGATCCGGCGCGGGCGGCGGCGCAGGTCCGGCTCGCGCTCAACCTCATCCGGGTCTATGCGATCCTGTCGCAGCCCTTCATTCCGGATGCCGCAGGCGCGATGATGGTGGCGATGGGCAGCGATGACTGGACATGGCCCGCCGATCTTGACGCAGCCCTGATCTCGCTTCCCGCAGGTCATGCCTTCACGGTCCCGGAGGTCCTCTTCCGCAAGATCACGGACGAAGAGCGCGCCGACTGGCAACAGCGGTTCTCCGGCATCCGGTCCTGACTGGTGCCCGCGGCCGGACTCGAACCGGCACGGCATTCGCCTAGGGATTTTAAGTCCCCTGTGTCTACCATTCCACCACGCGGGCAGGCGGCGCGACCATAGCGGATGCGCCGCCGGGGGCAAGGTCGTCAGAACACCTCTTTGACCGCCTCCATCGCGACATAGGTCGAGGTTGAGGCGACATGCGGCAGCGCCGAGATCCGCTCGGCCAGCACCCGGCGGTATTCGGCGATATCCCCGGTCCTGACCTTCAGCAAATAGTCGAACCCGCCGGCGATCATGTGGCATTGCTCGATTTCCGGCAGCGCGAGCACCGCGCGGTTGAAGGCCTGCAACGCGACCTCGCGCGTGTCCGATAGCCGGACCTCGACAAAGGCCACATGCGCCTGATCCAGCCGGATCGGGTCGAGGATCGCGCGATAGCCGCGAATGACGCCCTCTTGCTCCAGCCGTTTCAGGCGCGCCTGCGTCGGGGATTTCGACAGGCTGATGCGCCGCGCCAGTTCCGCGGCGCTGATCCGCCCTTCGGTCGCAAGGACCCGGAGGATGGCATGGTCGTAACGGTCGAGATCCGCAGGTTCCTTGGGCATGTTTTTCTCCGGCTTTCGGGCGATCGTCCCGCACAGCCATGCCATATCAGGCGGAACGGCGGCTGGCACTGGGTTATCATGCGCGACCATTCCCCTCATGCGCCATGGATGCCGATGACCGACCCGATTGACCTGATCCGCTTTCACGCCCTGCGCGATGAGACGACCTTGACCCGCGCCCTTGTCGAGGGCGCCGCGCTGTCGGCCGAGGACCGCGCACGGATTGCCGCCCGGGGCGCCGATCTGGTGCGCCGTATCCGCAGCAGCGCGAAACCTGGGCTGATGGAGGTCTTTCTGGCGGAATACGGCCTCTCGACCGACGAAGGCATCGCCCTCATGTGTCTGGCCGAGGCCCTGTTGCGCGTCCCGGATGCGGCGACGATGGATGCGCTGATCGAAGACAAGATCGCGCCTTCGGACTGGGGGCGGCATCTGGGACAGTCGGCGTCGAGCCTTGTGAACGCCTCCACCTGGGCGCTGATGCTGACAGGCAAGGTTCTGGAGGACCGGCCGCCGGGAATGGCAGGCCATCTGCGCGCTGCGATCCGGCGGCTGGGCGAGCCCGTCATCCGCAGCGCCGTCGGCCGCGCGATGAAAGAGATGGGGCGCCAGTTCGTCCTGGGCGAAACCATCGAGGCCGCCATGGCACGGGCGCGGACCCAGGAAGATCGCGGCTATACCTATTCCTATGACATGCTGGGCGAGGCCGCGCGCAATTCGGCCGACGCCCTGCGCTATTACGAAAGCTATGCAGCCGCAATTGCGGCCATTGCCCCCGCCGCGAGGGGCGATGTTCAGGGCAGTCCCGGGATTTCGGTGAAACTGTCGGCACTGCATCCCCGGTACGAGATCGCGCAAAGGGACCGGGTGATGGCCGAACTGGTCCCCCGCCTGCGCGAACTGACGCTGCAGGCGCGGGATGCGGGCATCGGGCTCAACATCGACGCGGAAGAGGCGGACAGGCTCGAACTGTCGCTCGACGTGATCGCCGCCGTTCTGGCCGAACCCCGTCTGGCGGGCTGGGATGGCTTCGGCGTGGTCGTTCAGGCTTATGGGCGCCGGGCGGGTGCGGTGATCGACTGGCTTTACGACATGGCAGCCCGGCTTGACCGGCGCATCATGGTGCGGCTGGTCAAGGGCGCCTATTGGGACAGCGAGATCAAGCGGGCACAGGTGCTGGGCCTTCGCGATTTCCCCGTGCTCACCCGCAAGGCCGCGACGGATGTGAGCTACATCGCGAATGCGCGCAAGCTTCTTGGCATGACCGACCGGATCTATCCACAGTTCGCCACCCATAACGCGCATACCGTTGCCGCCATTCTCGATATGGCCGATGACCGGGGCGCATTCGAATTCCAGCGCCTGCACGGGATGGGTGAGCGTCTGCACGATATCGTCCTGTCCGAAGCCGGCACCCGCTGCCGCATCTATGCCCCGGTCGGGGCGCATCGGGACCTGCTGGCCTACCTGGTGCGGCGGCTTCTGGAAAACGGCGCCAATTCGAGCTTCGTCAACCAGATCGTCGATGAAGCGGTGCCGCCCGAAACCGTGGCCGCCTGCCCCTTTGCGGCGCTGGAGCAACCGACAGGCACCGGCAGCTTGCGCCGTGGCACCGACCTCTTTGCCCCCGGGCGGCGGAACTCGCAGGGGCTCGACCTGACCGATGCGGGCGACCTGCTGAAGATCGAGACGGCGCGGGCCGACGCGCGCGACACCCGGTTCGAGGCCGCGCCGCTTCTTGCCGGCAAGGCCGAGGGCGCGGCCCCCACCCCCTGCCGCAATCCCGCGGCCCCCGAAGACCTGACAGGCACCCTGCGCGAGGCCACACCGAGGGACGTCGAAACCGCGCTTGCCGCCGCCGCCCCGTGGGACGCCGCGCCCGGGATCCGCGCCGCGACCCTTTTGCGCGCGGCCGATCTCTATGAGGAAAACACAGGCCCCATCCTCGCCCTTCTTGCGCGAGAGGCGGGAAAGACCCTTGCCGACGGGGTTGGTGAACTGCGCGAGGCGGTCGATTTCCTGCGCTATTACAGCGCCGGCATCGTCGATCTTCCCCACCCCGCGCAGGGCGTGTTCACCTGTATCAGCCCGTGGAACTTCCCGCTTGCGATCTTTACTGGGCAGATCGCGGCGGCGCTGGCCGCGGGCAACGGTGTGCTGGCCAAACCGGCAGAGCAGACACCGCTCATTGCTGCATTCGCCACGCGGCTGCTGCACGAAGCGGGGGTTCCGACGCATGCGCTTCAGCTTTTGCCGGGGGCGGGCCAGTCGGTCGGCGCGGCCTTGACCGGGGACGCGCGCGTGGCGGGGGTCTGCTTTACCGGGTCCACGGAAACAGCCCTTTCGATCCGGCGGCAGATGGCCGCGCATATGGCGCCGGGCGCACCCCTGATCGCAGAGACCGGCGGGCTCAACGTGATGGTCGTTGACAGCACGGCGCTGCCGGAACAGGCGGTCCGCGACATTCTGGCAAGTGCGTTCCAGTCGGCGGGACAGCGCTGCTCGGCCCTGCGCTGCCTCTATCTGCAAGAGGATGTCGCGCCGGCAATCCTGAAGATGCTGACCGAGGCGATGCAGGAACTTCGCCTGGGCGACCCGTGGGATCTGGCGACCGATATCGGGCCGGTGATCGATGCCGGGGCGCGGGAGGACATGGCCACCTATATCGCCACCGCCGAGTCGGAGGGCCGCCTGATCGCGCACCTGCCCGCGCCGGGGTCGGGTCACTTCATCGGGCCGGCGATTCTGCGCGTGAACGGCATCGGCGATCTGGAACGCGAAGTCTTTGGCCCGGTGCTGCATGTCGCGACCTTCCGCGCCGGGGACCTGCCCAAGGTCGTCGCGGCGATCAATGCGACCGGTTACGGTCTTACCTTCGGGCTGCACAGCCGGATCGACAGCCGCGTGCAGGATGTCGTGGGGCGGCTGAATGTCGGCAACATCTATGTGAACCGCAACCAGATCGGCGCGGTGGTCGGCAGCCAGCCTTTCGGCGGCGAGGGGCTTTCGGGCACCGGACCAAAGGCGGGCGGGCCGGACTATCTGCGTCGGTTCACCCGCCCGGGTGCGCCCCTCGGCGCCCCCGTGCCCCAGACCGTCGCGACCGGCATCGCCCGCGAGGCCGAGGTGCAAGAGGCGCTCAGTCAGTCAAGCCCGGCGCGCGAAGCGCAGCTTGTCCGCGACATGCCGGGGCCGACGGGCGAATCCAACCGCCTGTCCTGGTATCAGCGGGTGCCGCTCCTCTGCCTCGGGCCAGATGCACCCGCGCAGGCGGCCGCGGTCCGCGCGCTCGGCGGCCTTGCGGTCGAGGCCGAAGGCTTGCCACCCCAGGCACTGGCGCGACTGAACGGGTTTTCCGGCGCCATCTGCTGGGACGGGGATGCGGCGTCATACGGTCGCGCGCTTGCCACCCGCCCCGGGCCGATCCTGCCGCTGATCACCGGGCTGCCCGACCGGGTCCATGTCTGGGTGGAACGGCATGTCTGCATCGACACGACGGCTGCGGGCGGAAATGCCCAGCTTCTGGCGGAAACTGGGGGCTGAACAAACCTTCAGGCCGAATACGGGGCGCCTTGACGCGCCGTCGCGGATCAGGATGCTGGGCGCATGTTCCCGATCCGCGATCACAACCCCTCGGAAAAGACGCCTTTTGTCACCTATGCGCTGATCGTGGCGAATGTGGCGGTGTTCCTGTCCTACGTTCCGCTTCTGGGAAATGACCGCGATTTGATGATGTTCTTTCTGCGCTGGGGGCTGGTGCCGCAGCTTCTGACGCAGGGCGGCGGCGACTGGAGCACCGTCGTCACCTCGATGTTCCTGCACGGTGGCTGGCTGCATCTGGCGGGAAACATGCTGTTTCTCTGGATCTTCGGCGACAACATGGAAGAGGAGTTCGGCCATTTCGGCTTCCTGCTCTTCTATCTCGCCTCGGGTGTGGGCGCGGCGCTGTGGCAATACGCGGCGGCGCCCTGGTCGCCCGTGCCGATGGTCGGCGCGTCGGGCGCGATCGCGGGGGTGATGGGCGGCTATCTGCTGCTGTTTCCACGTGCGCGGGTCGATATCCTTTTCATCCTGATCATCTTTATCCGGATCTTCACCGTTCCCGCCTGGCTGATGCTCGGCCTCTGGTTCGGGTTCCAGTTGCTGAACAGCGTGGGCACCGATGCGACCGGCGGGGGCGTGGCCTATTGGGCCCATGCGGGCGGCTTCATCGTGGGTTTCGTGCTGACGCTGCCGCTCTGGCTGCGGCGGGGCGGCCCAGCGTTCTGGCGGCGCACCAAGGGCGCACCACCCCATCCCGAGGCTCGCTATCGCGCCTCGTCCTTTCCGACGATCCGGCGGCGCTGATCAGGCTTCGCGCAGGATCTTGGCAAACGGCCCGAAGATCTGGTCGTTCGCGGCGATCAGCGCACCTTTTTCCAGAATGTCGCTGCCCTCGCGAATCGGCGCGACCATGCCGCCTGCCTCACGCACGATGATGATGCCGGCGGCGATGTCCCAGGCGTTCAACTCCCGTTCCCAGTAGCCGTCATAGCGGCCGGCCGCGACATAGGCGAGATCGAGCGCCGCGGCCCCCCAGCGCCGCACCCCGGCGCAGGCGGGCATCAGCCGCGCCAGATCCTGCAGGGTGGCGGGCAGCGTGTTCTTGCCGGCAAAGGGAACGCCGGTCGCAAAGATCGATTCCGTCATCACGCGACGCGCCGAAACGCGCAGCCGCGTGTCGTTCATCCAGGCGCCCGCACCTTTTTCGGCCCAGAACAGTTCGTCCTTGGCCGCGTCATAGATCACGCCGGCGACGACCTCGCCCTTGTGCTCCAGCGCGATCGAGACCGCCCAATGCGGCAGGCCGTGCAGGAAGTTCGTCGTGCCGTCCAGCGGGTCCACGATCCAGCGGCGCGTCGGGTCGGCTCCGTCGGCCGCGCCGGTTTCCTCGCCCAGCCAGCCATAGGTCGGGCGCGCGCCCATCAGTTCGTCGCGGATGATCTTTTCCGCCGCCGTATCGGCGCGGCTGACGAAATCCGCCGCCCCCTTGCGGGAGACCTGCAGGTTCTCCACCTCGCGGAAATCCTTGACAAGCGACCGCCCCGCCTTGCGCGCGGCCTTGATCATGACGTTGAGGTTTGCACTGCCTTGCATCGGGGCCTCCTGTTCAATCCGCGCGTATAAGCAGAGCGGAAAGGGATTCCAAGCGAAAGCAGCACCGGGCAGGTGGTCCGGGGCTCAGGCGCGCTGAAGCTTCAGGGGCTCGCTCCGCGCCAGGCGCAACACATGCGACATGAAGGGGCGGGCCGTATCCTCGACCCGTGTCGCGCCGTAAAGCCTGCGGGTCTTTCCCTGCTCGGTCAGCGGACGCGTCACGTAGTCGGAGTGATAGCGCACCTCGCGCACCACCCAGTCAGGCAGCACCGCCACCCCGCGGTTCGCCGCCACGAGCATGAGGATCACCGCCGTCAGTTCCACCTGCCGCACCGCGCGCGGCTCGACCCGCGCGGGGATCAGCAGTTCGGTAAAGACATCAAGCCGCGTACGCTCGACCGGATAGGTGATCAGCGTCTCGTCGCGCAGATCCTCGGCCTCGATCCAGGGCTTGGCGGCCAAAGGGTGCTGGCTGGAGGCGACAAAGACGGGCTCATAGTCGAACAGCGGCGTGAACTGGACGCCGGGCAGGTCTTCGGGGTCAGAGGACACCACCAGGTCGATCTCTTCGCGCAGCAGGGCGGGCAGCGCGCCGAAGGCAAGCCCGGGCCGGATATCCACATCCACATCCGGCCATGCCCGGCGAAACTGTTCGAGCACGGGAAAGAGCCACTCGAAACAGGCATGACATTCGATGGCGATATGCAGCCGCCCGGTCTTGCCCGACTTCAGCGCCCTGAAATCCGCCTCCAGCGCCTCGATCTCGGGCAGGATACGTTCGGCAAGCCGCAGCAGGCGCTGCCCCGCCACCGAAAGGCGCAACGGCTTCGACCGGCGGACGAAAAGCTCTACCCCCACCTGATCCTCAAGCCCCTTGACCTGATGCGACAGCGCCGACTGGGTCATGTTCAGCAGGTCGGCCGCCCGGGCAAGGCCGCCGGCCTCATGTATGGCACGGATGGTGCGCAGATGGCGGAACTCCAGGTGCATCTTGCGGCGATCCTCATATTCATCTTGAGAGTTATGAATTTGTTTCACAAACGCAGAGATGCGACAAGAGGGTGTCCCAGTCAGGAGCGAAGCCATGCCCGCACCCCGCGTTTCTTTCGAATTCTTCCCGCCCCAATCGCTTGAGGCGAGCTTTCGCCTGTGGGAAGCGGCGCAGATGCTGGCGCCGCTGCGGCCGTCGTTCGTATCGGTCACCTACGGTGCAGGGGGCACGACCCGCCGCCTGACGCATGAGGCGGTGACGACGATCCGCCGGAATTACGACCTGAACGTCGCGGCTCACCTCACCTGCGTGGATGCAGGCCGGGATGAGACCCTCGCCATCGCCGAGGCCTATGCAGCCAGCGGCGTGACAGAGATCGTCGCGCTGCGCGGCGACCCGCCCAAGGGCGCGCGCGGTTTTGCACCCCACCCGCAAGGCTTTGCAAATTCGGTGGAACTGATCGAGGCGCTGGCTGAGACCCGGCTTTTCAACCTGCGCGTCAGCGCCTATCCCGAACCGCACCCGGAGGCCACTGATGCCAACGCGGATGTCCGCTGGCTCGGGCGGAAGATCGCGGCGGGGGCGCAGTCGGCGATCACCCAGTTCTTTTTCGAGGCCGAAACCTTCCTGCGGTTCCGGGACCGCTGTGCCGCCGCCGGCATCACCGCCCCGATCATTCCCGGCATCCTGCCGATCGAGAACTGGGACGGCGCCCGCCGCTTTGCCCGGCGCTGCGGCGCGCGGGTGCCGCAATGGCTGGACGACGCCTTTGCCACGGCGGCCCGCGACGGGCGGCAGGACCTGCTTGCCACCGCGCTCTGCACCGAGCTTTGCGACACCCTGCTGCAAGAAGGCGTGGAGGATCTGCATTTCTACACGCTGAACCGGCCCCAGCTGACGCGGGATGTCTGCCATGCACTTGGCATCACGCCCGAGGCGGTACTGCAAAAGGTGGCCTGACCTTGCGCTGATCCGGCGCTGCAACTAGCGTGGCGTCGGTTCGCAAGGAGCATGAGATGACCGGCCAGTTCGTCGCGCAGACGCCCCAGGACCTCGTATCGCGGGAAAAGCTCCTGTCGATGTCGGGGTTGGAGGCGATGCAGCAGATGCTTTCGGGCGGGATCGCGCGGCCCACCATTTCGGGCCTGCTGAACTACCGGCTGCACAGCGTCGAACAGGATCGCGTCGCCTTTCGCGGGGCGGCCCGCTTCGAACACACCAACCCTTTTGGCGGCGTCCATGGCGGCTGGTACGGTGTCGTTCTGGACAGTGCGATGGGCTGCGCAGTGATGACCCGCGTGCCCAAGGGCCATTGGTACACGACGCTTGAATACAAGGTGAACATCACCCGCGCCCTGCCGCTTGAGACCGAGATCGAGGCGATGGCGACCGTTCTTCACGCCGGGCGCAGCACCGCCGTCGCCGAAGGGCAGATCAGGGACCTTGAGGGGCGTCTTTACGCGACCGCCACGACGACCTGCATCATCATGGCAGGCTAAACGAAAGGGCGCGATCCCTGCGGACCGCGCCCTGTTTCACACCGGCTGATCGCCCTAGCCCCGCAGGGACAGCGTGGTCACGATGCTCAGATCGCCGAACCCGTTGAAGCGGGTGTTCGTCGCCACCGAATAGGCGCCAAGCCCGTGGAACAGGACGAAATCGTCCTCTTCCATCTCGGCGGGCAGCAAAAGCTCGCCCGGCAGACGGTCGACGCTGTCGCAGGTCGGGCCAAAGACGATCCGCGGCAGCAGCGCGCCGCCACGCAGCGCGCCGGTCGGGCTGCGGACCTCGACCCGGTCGATCGCGCCGATCAGCGGCAGTTCCGCCAGCGCGCCATAGACGCCATCGGTCAGGAACACATGTTCGCCGTCACGGATGCCGCGCACGCGGGTGGCAAGCGTGAAGGCATCGGCCACCAGCCCGCGACCGGGTTCACAAACCAGCGCCGGACGCGCCGAACCGAACGCCTCGTCCGTGACGCGGTCGATCAAGGCAAAGATCGCCTCCAGCTGCGGGGCGACGTCGTTCAGCCGGTGCGACGGGAACCCACCCCCGACATTGAGCCGCGCGATACGGACATCCGCCGCCGCCGCGATTTGCGCTGCCGTGCGGATATATGCGTCCCAGGCCTGCGGATCGGTGCATTGCGTGCCCGGGTGAAAGGTCAGCGAGGGGATGAACCCGGCTGCCGCGACCTCACCCAGCAGGGCCACGGCCTTTTCCACCGTCGCGCCGAACTTGGCACCAAAGTCGTACGCAGCGCCCTTGACCGGCAGCTTGAAGCGGACGGTGATTTCCTTGCCGGCCGCGGGAACCATCGCGATCAGCTTGGCGAGTTCCGAATGGCTGTCGACCGAATAGCTGTCCACGCCCATCTCGACCGCGACCTCGATCTCGGCGCGGCTGCGGACCGGGTTGTTGTAATGCAGCGCGGCGTCGGGGGCGATGCGGCGGATCAGGCGGATCTCCTCGGGGGAGGCGACGTCATAGCCGCGCACCCCGGCGGCTGCCAGGTTCTCGATCACCACATCGGCCGGGTTCGACTTGACGGCATAGGTCACGAGACCCGGAAAGCCGTCGAGGAACCGGCGGGCCGTCGCCTGCAGGATGCCCGGCGCAAAGAACATGACCGGCGCATCGCCGTCGTGGATGCGGAGAAATTCGGACGGTTGCGTCCAGATCGTTTTCGAGAGCCCCATCGGCGTGTCCCTTTCATTCTGCCAACAGAGCGCAGCCTGACCCCACCCTGGCACGACCAGTTCGGAGCCGCTTACGCGTTCTACCAAACCAGGCCAGGTGCGTATGAGCCGCCCTTTTCCTGAAAACGAGACCGCGCATATGGGACACATTTTCACCGACTGAAAGAGTTGAATTGACGAAATCATCTGTCATAATGACGAAAATAACGGCAGATCGCCATGGATGACCTGGACCGAACCATACTCGCCCATCTTTCGGCCGATGCGCGCCTTTCGGTGGCAGTTCTGGCACGCCGGCTCAAGGTTGCGCGGTCAACCATACAGGCAAGGCTCGAACGGCTGGAGACGACGGGCGTCATTGCGGGCTATACCGTAAAGCTGGGCGAAAGCGCCCGGCAGGGGCGGATTCGCGCGTCCGTCCTGTTGACGATCGAGCCGCGCTCGCTTGCCAATGTGCTGACGCGGCTGCGGGCGCTGCCGCAGGTGGAAAAGGTGCATACCACCAGCGGACGCGTCGATCTCTTGCTTCAGGTCGCGGCACAGACGACCACCGCCCTGGACGAGGTTCTGGACGCGATCGGGGCGATCACCGGGGTCCGTTCGTCGGAAAGTCTGATCCACCTGTCCACCAAGGTCGACCGCGCCGACTGAGCCCTTAAGCCTTCGGCAATGGCCGCACGTCAGACTGACCGGGTGAACAGCGAGGGTCAGATGTCGCGCAAGCCCGCACCGCGCCCGGCGCCGCCGCCTCCGGACGACATTCCGCAGGATGCGCCGCCGCAGCTTTCGCCGCTCCGCTTTGCCCTTGGCATAGCTGTGGCGCTGGTGGTGGCAGCACTTCTGCTCGCCTTGCACAGTTTCGGGTGACGGCGCTTTCACCGGCGGCCTTTTCCTTGCCCCCCCGGCACGCTAAACAGCCCCGGAGATCAGCCTTCAGGGGGACGCGCCATGGCCATGGACAAGACATTCGACGCCAAAGAAGCCGAGGCGCGGCTTTACGCGGAATGGGAAAAGGCGGGCGCCTTCGGGGCCGGCGCCAATGCCAGCCGCGACGAAACCTTTTGCATCATGATCCCGCCGCCGAATGTCACCGGCAGCCTGCACATGGGTCATGCCTTCAACAACACGCTGCAGGATATCCTGATCCGCTGGCACCGGATGCGCGGGTTCGACACGCTCTGGCAACCGGGCACCGACCATGCGGGCATCGCGACGCAGATGGTGACGGAACGAGAGATGGCCGCGAACGGCGAACCCGGCCGCCGCGAAATGGGACGCGAGGCCTTCGTCAACCGCGTCTGGCAGCAGAAGGTCAAGTCCCGCGGCACGATCATCGGCCAGCTTAAGCGGCTCGGCGCCTCTTGCGACTGGTCGCGTGAAGCCTTCACCATGGGCGGCGCCAAGGGCGACCCCGACGCGGGCAATGGCCCGAACTTCCACGACGCGGTGATCAAGGTCTTTGTCGATCTCTACAACAAGGGCCTGATCTATCGCGGCAAGCGGCTGGTGAACTGGGACCCGCAGTTCGAGACCGCGATCTCCGACCTCGAAGTCGAGAATATCGAGGTCGCAGGCCATATGTGGCACTTCAAGTACCCGCTCGCCGGGGGTGAGACCTATACCTACGTGGAAAAGGACGCCGACGGCAATGTGGTGCTGGAGGAGGAGCGGGACTACATCTCCATCGCCACCACGCGCCCGGAAACCATGCTGGGCGACGGCGCGGTCGCGGTGCACCCGTCGGACGAGCGTTATGCCCCCATCGTCGGCAAGCTCTGCGAGATCCCGGTCGGCCCCAAGGAACATCGCCGCCTGATCCCGATCATCACCGATGAATACCCGGACCCGGCCTTCGGTTCGGGCGCGGTCAAGATCACCGGCGCGCATGACTTCAACGACTACGGTGTGGCGAAGCGCAACAACATCCCGCTTTACCGTCTGATGGATCCGCGGGCGCAGATGCGGGCGGACGGCGCCCCCTATGCGGAATGCGCCGCCCGTGCGCAGGAGATCGCGAACGGCGCCGCCTTCGACGAAGGTTCGGTCGATGCGCTGAACCTTGTCCCGGACGATCTGCGCGGCCTCGACCGGATGGAGGCGCGCAAGCGCGTCATCGAGCAGATCACCGCCGAGGGACTGGCCGTGATGACCACGGATGCGGAGGGCAACCCGATCCCGCTGGTCGAGAACAAGCCGATCATGCAGCCCTTCGGCGACCGGTCCAAAGTGGTGATCGAGCCGATGCTGACCGACCAGTGGTTCGTGGACACCGCGCAGATCGTGCAGCCCGCGATCGATGCCGTGCGCGAGGGGCGGACGAAAATCCTGCCCGAACAGCACGAAAAGGTCTATTTCCACTGGCTGGAGAATATCGAGCCCTGGTGCATTTCCCGCCAGCTCTGGTGGGGACACCAGATCCCGGTTTGGTATGGGCCGAGCAAGGAAACGCTGGCCGAACTTCCCGATGGATCAGATGTCTCTGCGGACAATACGACAAGTTGCAAAACCTTCTGCGCGGCGACGGAAGCAGAAGCGCATAAACTCGCAGCAGATTACTATGGCAGTTCGAACGGGCTCAAGATTGTTACCGCAAACGATCAAGACTACGCGTTTCGCTATGGAAAGGACCAACTGGGTCAAGTTAGCATTGAGCTAGGGCGCGACCCGGACGTCCTCGACACCTGGTTCTCCTCCGGCCTCTGGCCCATCGGAACGCTGGGCTGGCCCGAGGAGACCGAGGCGCTGCGCCGGTATTTCCCGACCGATGTGCTCATCACCGGATTCGACATCATCTTTTTCTGGGTCGCCCGGATGATGATGATGCAGCTTGCCGTGGTGGACCAGGTGCCGTTCCACACGGTCTATGTCCATGCCTTGGTGCGCGACGAAAAGGGCAAGAAGATGTCCAAGTCGCTGGGCAACGTGCTCGACCCGCTGGAACTGATCGACGAATACGGCGCGGACGCCGTGCGGTTCACGCTGACCTCGATGGCGGCGATGGGGCGCGACCTGAAGCTGTCTACCGCGAGGATCGCTGGCTACCGCAACTTCGGCACCAAGATCTGGAACGCCGCCCGCTTTGCCGAGATGAACGGCGTCTGGGAAGGGCATGAGACCCGCGCCACCTCGCCCGAGGCCGCCGCCACCGTGAACCGCTGGATCATCGGTGAGGTCGCCCGCGTGCGCGAGGATGTGGACACAGCCCTCGGCGCCTTCCGCTTCAACGACGCCGCCAACGCGCTTTATGCCTTTGTCTGGGGCAAGGTCTGCGACTGGTATGTCGAATTCGCCAAGCCCCTGCTGGCCGATGAGGCGACGGCGGCGGAAACCCGCGCCACGATGGCCTGGGTTCTGGATCAGTGCCTGATCCTGCTGCACCCGGTCATGCCCTTCCTGACCGAGGAACTGTGGCAGACGACCGGCACCCGGTCCAAGATGCTCGTCCACGGCGACTGGCCGACCTATGGCGCCGAACTGATCGACCCTGCCGCCGACCGGGAGATGAACTGGGTCATCGGCCTGATCGAAGAGATCCGATCCGCCCGCGCGCAGATGCATGTCCCTGTGGGCCTCAAACTGACGATGCTGCAGATCGAACTGGATGAGGCCGGCCGCGCCGCCTGGTCCCGGAACGAGGCGCTGATCCGGCGCCTTGCCCGGATCGAGACGCTGGAACAGGCCGCCACCGCCCCCAAGGGCGCGATCACCATCGCGGTCGAGGGCGGCAGCTTTGCCATTCCGCTGGAAGGCGTCATCGACATCGCCGCGGAAAAGACGCGGCTGGCCAAGACGCTGGAAAAGCTCGAAAAGGAGATGGGCGGCCTGCGCGGGCGGCTGAACAACCCGAAATTCGTGGCCTCCGCCCCCGAAGAGGTGGTCGAGGAAAGCCGTGAGCTTCTGGTCCAGAAGGAAGACGAGGCCGCCAAGCTGAAGGCGGCGCTGGCGCGGCTGGCCGAGGTCGGCTGACAGCCGCGACAGGAGGCACCGGGACGGGGGCAAGGATGGGACCACGTTTCACGCATCTGATCGAGGGCCTGCCGGCCTCGGTCCCTTTTGTCGGCCCCGAGACGCAGGAACGCGCGCGGAGCCGCCCCTTTGCCGCCCGGCTTGGCGCGAACGAGAACGTCTTTGGCCCCTCCCCCAGGGCGATTGCCGCGATGCAAGAGGCCGCGTCGGGCGCGTGGATGTATGGCGATCCGGAAAACCATGACCTGCGCCAGGCGCTTGCCGCCCATCACGGCATCCTGCCCGAAAACATCGTGGTCGGCGAAGGGATCGACGGGCTGCTCGGCTATCTGGTGCGGATGCTGGTGGCCCCTGGCGATGCGGTGGTGACGTCGGAGGGCGCCTATCCGACCTTCAACTTTCACGTCGCGGGCTTTGGCGGGGTTCTGCACAAGGTGCCATTCCGCGGCGATCATGAAGACCCCGATGCCCTGATCGCCCGCGCGGCGGAGGTGGGGGCAAAGCTGATCTATCTTGCCAATCCCGACAATCCGATGGGCAGTTGGCAAGACGCGGAGACCATCCAGCGCATGATCGAGGCGGTCCCCGAGGGCGCGCTTCTGGTGCTGGATGAGGCCTACGTCGAACTTGCGCCCCAAGGCACGGCCCCGCCGCTGCGCGTGGACGACCCCCGCGTCATCCGGATGCGGACCTTTTCCAAGGGTTACGGGCTCGCAGGCGCAAGGGTCGGCTATGCCATGGCAGAGGCGGGGTTGATCCGCGCCTTTGACAAGATCCGCAATCACTTTGGCATGTCCCGGATCAGTCAGGCGGGGGCCTTGGCCGCGCTGGCCGATCAGGACTGGCTGCGGCATGTGCAGGCCGAGGTCGCCGGGGCACGGACGCGCATCGCGTCGATCGCAGCGGAAAACGGCCTGACCGCGCTGCCCTCGGCCACCAATTTCGTGGCGATCGATTGCGGCGCCGACGGTGATCTGGCCCGCCGCGTGCTGGCGGAACTGGTGGCGCGCGACATCTTTGTCCGGATGCCCTTTGTCAGCCCGCAGGACCGCTGCATCCGCGTCAGCGCCGGACGCCCGGACGATCTGGATGCCTTTGCCCGCGCCTTGCCCGAGGCGCTGGCCGCCGCGCGCAAGTAACGGGCGCCAAAGTCCGGCCGGTGACGGAAACGTGAGTTTCCTTGCCCCTGTTGGAACCTGTCATCCTCTGGCCGCACAGACCGAAGGAGTGTTTCATGAAAACCCGTTTCACTGCTGCCGCCCTTGCGTTCAGCCTTCTGTCCGGCGCGGCGCTTGCGCAGACCCATGACGGCCACGCTGGCCATCACGCTACGCCCGGGGTCGCGGAAACCGATGCGACCGCCGCCTTCCGCGCCGCCAACCAGCGGATGCATGAGGACATGGACATCGCCTATAGCGGCGATGCCGACGTGGATTTCGTGCGCGGCATGATTGCCCATCACGAAGGGGCGGTGGCCATGGCGCGCGTCGTGCTGGAGCACGGGCAGGACCCGGAGATCCGCGCCCTCGCCCAGGGGATCATCGACGCGCAGGAAGAGGAAATCGCCCTGATGCGCGACTGGCTGGCGCGCCACGGCCACTGAGCCGCCGCCGCCGAGCCACGCTGAGCCGGGGCCTTCAGGCCTCGGCGATGATGGCTGCGGCAGCGCCGAGCGCAATTTCCCCGCGGGGAATGCCAAGCGCCGTCAGCCCCGCCTCGATCCCCCCCAGAACGCCCATCACCATATGGGCGTTCACATGGCCCATATGCCCGATGCGGAAAAACCCGTGCCAGGCCGGGTCGTCCATCGGCGCCATCCCAAGGCCGATCCCAAGCGTCACACCCGCTTTCGCCTCTGTCCAGTTGCGCAGGGCGGTTGCATCCGGCGCCTGCATCCGGATCGAGGTCACCGCGCGGCTGCGATGCGCAGGATCGGCGATGTTGAGCGTGATGCGTCCCTCGGTCCCCCAGCCATCCACCGCGGCCCAAACGGCGCGGGCAAGCCGGTCATGCCGCGCCCAGACGGCCGGCAGGCCCTCTTCGTCGATCATCTGCAGGGCCTCACCCAGGCCGAGCAGATGATGCGTGGGCGCCGTGCCCCCGAACCGCTGGTGAAAGAGCTGCGGCGCGGCGCGCGGCGTCCAGTCCCAATAAGGCGTGCGCAGATCGGCATTGCGGCAGGTCTTCAGCGCCTTGTCGCTGAACCACACGAAACCCAGACCCGGCGGCGTCATCAAACCTTTCTGGCTGGCCGCCACCATCACATCGACGCCCCAGTCGTCCATCAGGAACGGATCGCAGCCAAGCGACGCGATGCAGTCGACCATCAAAAGCGCCGGATGCCCTGTATCGTCGATGGCCGCGCGCAGGGCGGCAACGTCGTTCCGGACCGAAGTCGCGGTATCCACATGCGTCAGCAGGACCGCCTTGATCCCATGCGCCTTGTCCGCGGCCAGCGCTTCTGCCACGCGGGCCGGGTCGACGGGTGTGCGGCGGCCAAAGTCGATTTCCTGCACCTCGACGCCCATGCGCCGCACCGAATCCGCCCAGCCGATCCCGAACTGCCCGGTCACCAGCGACAGCGCCTGATCGCCCCGCGAAAAGACGTTCGCATTCGCCGCCTCCCAGGCGCCGTGCCCGTTTGCGATATAGATCGCAAGATGCTGGCGCGTGCCGGCCAGGGCCTTGAGCTGCGGCACGATCCGGTCGACCAGATCGTGCAGCGGCCCGGCATAGATGTTCGGCGCCGGCTGATGCATCGCGTTGAGCACCCGGTCAGGCATGACCGAGGGGCCGGGAATGGCCAGATAAGTGCGACCGAAGCCAAGGCTCATTATGATTACTCTCTCCTGTTGTAGGGATTGCCTATGCCTGGCCGTGCGGCGCGTCAATCGGCGGCGGATCGATCAGCGGCGACGGGGCCGGGAAAGGCGCTTCCTTGCCTCGGGGGGGATTAGCGATTAGATGGGCCGCAGCAACCCGAGGGACGTTCTTGTCGAAGCTGCCCCTGAAGAAACGCATCAGCGCCGCCAAGCGCCGGTTCCGCGAGACCTGGGGCACCGACATCAGCACGCCCGAAGCCCGGCGTCGCGCATGGTGGGTCTTCCAGTTGGTGGACCATGCCTTCCTGCGCTACCTGTGGAAGAACACGCGCGAAATCGCCCCCGGCGTCTTTCGCGCCAACCAGCCCTCCCCCGGGCGGATCGAGGGTTATGCCCGGCGCGGCATCCGCAGCATCCTGAACCTGCGCGGCCCCAGCGATCAGAGCCACTACCTCTTTGAAAAGGACGCCTGCGACCGCACCGGCATCACGCTGGTCGACCGGCGGCTGTATGCGACGGAACTGCCCGAACGGGACCAGTTGCTTGCGCTTCTCGATACGTTCGAGCAGATCGAAAAGCCCTTTGTCATGCATTGCAAATCCGGCGCCGACCGGTCGGGCTTTGGCGCGGCGCTATATCTCATCATGACGGGCAGCCCGGTCGAGGTGGCGCGCCGGGAACTTCATTGGAAACATATGCATTTCAAGACCGAGGCAACGGGTATTCTCGACTTCTTCCTGCGGACCTACGGCGCCGCCGAGGCCCGCAGCGGCATATCCCTGCGGGACTGGATCGCGCGCGACTATGACGCCGCGGCCCTGACGGCGGCCTACCGGCGCGAGAGGCAGGCAAGATGAGCGACCAGCCCACCGAACGCCGTCTGCTGGGCTGGGCGTGGCGCAACTATCTGCGCCGCCGGATGCCCATGCTGGGGATTGCGCTTCTGCTCATGTCGATCGAGGGGGCGATGCTGGGGGCGCTTTCCTACCTCATGCAGCCGATGTTCGATCAGGTCTTCATCGGCGGCGACACAGGCGCGGTCTATTGGGTCGCGGCGGCGATTTCGGGCGTCTTCATCCTGCGCGCCTCGGCGGCCCTGACGCATCGCATCCTCATGTCCTGGTTGGGCGAGAGGGTGACGGCCGAGGTCCAGTCGGACCTGCTGCGCCACATCATGACGCTGGATCAGTCGTTCTTTCAGGTCCATTCGCCCGGCAACCTGATCGAACGCGTGCGCGGCGACAGCGCGGCGATCCGGCAGATCTTTGCGGGTGTGATCGCGGCCTTCGGGCGCGATGCGGTGGCGCTGATCTCGCTGATCTCGGTCACGCTCTATATAGACTGGACCTGGACGCTGATCGCCGCAGTCGGCACGCCGCTGCTGATCGTGCCGGTGATCCTGCTGCAACGGGCGGTCCGCAAGACAAGCCGCATCTCGCGTGCGGTGGCCGCCCAGAACTCCACCCGGCTGGACGAGATCTTTCACGGTATCCGCACCATCCAGTTGACGGGGTCGGAAGCACGCGAGGCCGGACGCTATCGCGACAGCGTCAACCAGTTCGTGCGCGCGCAGTTGCGGACCGAGGCAGGTTCGGCCGGGATACCCGCGCTGATCGACATCGTGGCGGCCATCGGTTTCGCCGGTGTGCTGACCTATGGCGGGATGCAGATCATCGGCGGCGAAAAGACGGTCGGGCAGTTCATGGCGTTCTTTACCGCGATGGCACTTGTCTTTGACCCGCTGCGCCGGCTGGGCGGCGTCAGCGCCGCGCTTCAGAACGCGCTGGCGAGCGTCGAGCGGATGTATGCGATCCTGCACACCCGGCCGACGATCCAGTCTCCCGTGCCGCCCCGCGCGCCCCTGCCCGCCCGTAATGAGACGCGGATCGAGCTCGACCATGTCACCTTTTCCTACGGCGTCGATCCGGTCCTGCGCGAAACCACTTTCACCGCCGAGGCGGGTGAGACGACCGCGCTGGTCGGCCCATCGGGGGCGGGCAAGACCACGATCTTTACCCTGCTTACGCGGCTTGCGGACCCGCAGCAGGGCGCCATCCGCATCGGCGGGCGCGATCTGCGCGACATGGATCTGGCCGGGCTGCGGGGGATATTCTCGGTGGTATCGCAGGATGCAGCGCTCTTTGACGAAACGATCCGCGACAACATCCTGATGGGCCGCACCGATGTCAGCCCCGCCCGCCTGCAAGAGGTGCTGGAGGCCGCGCATGTGGCCGAATTCCTGTCGCTGATGCCTTTGGGCCTCGACACACCTGCGGGTCCGCGCGGATCGGCCCTTTCGGGCGGGCAGCGCCAGCGGGTCGCCATCGCACGCGCGCTTCTGCGGGATGCGCCGATCCTTCTGCTCGATGAGGCGACATCCGCGCTCGATGCACAGTCCGAGGCACTTGTGCAGGCGGCGCTCGACCGGCTGAGCGTCGGGCGCACGACCCTTGTCATCGCGCATCGGCTGTCCACGGTCCGCGATGCGCACAAGATCGTCGTGATGGAACGGGGTGCGGTGGTCCAGCAGGGTACGCATGGCGACCTGATACGGCAGGGCGGGCTTTACGCCGACCTGCACCGCCTGCAATTCAAGACCGAGGTCTGATACGGCGGCGGGGCCGCTGACATGGACCCCGCCATCACCTATATCGCCATTGCCCGTATCGGGCGGGTCACCACGGAGGATATGCCATGCAGGGCGAAGAGGCCAATGACCGCCGCGTCTTTCGGATCACCGGCAAGGACCGAACAGAGTTCTTGCAGAACCTCGTGACCAACGATCTGGCGCGCCTTTCCGACGGGCTGGTCTATGCCGCGCTGCTGACGCCGCAGGGGAAGTACCTTGCGGATTTCTTTCTGGTGGCTGCGGGCGATGCGATCCTTCTCGACGTTCAGGCGGATCTGGCGGACAGCCTGATACGGCGGCTGTCGATGTATCGCCTGCGGTCCGACGTCGCCATCGGACCCGCCGACCTGCATGTCCAGCGGGGGCTGGGGGCGCCGCCCGCCGATGCCCTGCCCGATCCGCGTCATCCCGCGCTGGGTTGGCGGCGCTATGCGGAGGAGCCGGGAACCTCGCCCGCGATCGACTGGGACGCGATCCGGGTCGAACACCTGATCCCCGAAACCGGCGCCGAGCTTCAACCCGAGGAGAGCTATATCCTCGAATGCGGGTTCGAGCGGATGGGCGGCGTCGATTTCCGCAAGGGCTGCTATGTGGGCCAGGAGGTCACGGCCCGGATGAAGCACAAGACCGAATTGCGAAAGGGTCTGGTGCAGGTCGAGGTCCTGGGCCCTGCCTCACCCGGCGACGACATCCTCTCCGATGGGCGGCCCGTGGGGCGGCTGCATACCCGCGCGGGCGACAGGGCCATCGCCTATCTTCGGTTCAACCGGGCCGACGGGGTGCTGACCGCCGGTGGAGCCGAGGTAAGACTGACGCCTCCATAAAGTCTTCATGAAAGGTTGATCGGCCAAGGCACCCCCCTATATAGCGACGGGCGTTCCCGGGTCGGGCAACAATATACGGTATGATCGCCGCCAAGCCATGCATCAAGCGCATGGCAGACATGCGGTGGGGGCCATATCGAATCGGATGCCAACAGCCTAGACACGCCGGACGCCAGAAAACGCAAGAGCAAGAATAAAAGGACGACATCATGGTCGATTTCGTTGACGGCACCGCATTCAACTACGAACAGGGTCAGCGGTCGCGCAAATTGTTTGCGGCTGTCGTGCTGGCCGCGCTGGACGATGCGATTGCGGATGACAGGAAATACGGCAACGGCCCCGAGCAGATCGCCCGCTGGGCCCGGTCGCGCGATGGCCGCGAAGTGCTGTCCTGCGCCGGCATCGACCCGAATGAGCGGGTCGTGAAGGGTCTTATGGAGTTTGTCTCCAAGGGTGTGCGCACCTCGGTCGCGCTGTCCCGCGAAGAGAGCGAACGCCGCCACGCACTGGAAGAAGCCGCCGCAGCCTGATCACTCCCTGATCCCGAGGTTTGCGGATGTGAAAAACGCGCCCCACCGGGGCGCGTTTTCTTTGGTCGCCGGCGCCCAGAAATCCGGAAACTGCAACGCCCTGACGTCAGGCGGCGTGGCTGTAATATTCATACATCTCTTCCAGCGGTGCCGGGCGGCGTGCGCCCGCAGTTTCCGCCTGCTTTTCTGCCCGGGTGAAATAGGCAAAGCCCGTATCTTCAATCGCCTTGCGCGCGGCCTCTGCCGTCTGGCTTTTGGGTGCGGCCTCTGCCGCGATGGCGTGTGCGGATTGCGCCTGCATCTTCGGTCTCCTGTTCATTCGGAACTGATATGCGTCCGTCGCACCGCGCTTTCATCCGACAAAGCGGAAAGGCCGCCATGCCATTGCTGCATTGCAGCATCGTAAAAAGCCGGCACGGCGACAATCCGCTGCACCTTACCGCTAGCGCGATGCAAACGGGTCGGCTAGGCTCGCGCAGCCGCCGATTAAACGGCGGAAACTCCGGGAGGAAACGCATGGACAGACGCTCATTTCTCAGAACATCCGCGCTGGGTGGCACCGCCGCCGCAGCGACCACACTTGCCGCGCCCGCCATCGCGCAGGGCCGCATCACCTGGCGCATGGTCACGACCTGGCCGCGCAACTTTCCCGGCCTCGGCGTAGGCGCGCAGCGTCTGGGCGACCGGATCACGGCGGCCACCGACGGCGCGCTGACGGTTCAGGTCTTTTCCGCCGGCGAGATGGTTCCGCCGCTGCAGGCCCTTGACGCAGTGATCGACCAGACCGCGGAAATGAGCCACGGCGCTGCCTATTACTGGCAGAACAAATCGGTCGGCCTCTCGTTCTTTACCGGCGTGCCCTTCGGCATGACCTCGCGCGAGCTCGCGGCCTGGGTGCGCTACATGGGCGGTCAGGAAATCTGGGACGAGATCTACGACCAGTTCGGCCTGCAGGGCTTCCTTTCGGGCGACACCGGCACGCAGGCCGGCGGCTGGTTCAAGAACGAACTGACCGGGATCGAGGACATCCAGGGGATGCGCTTCCGCACGCCGGGTCTCGGCGGGCAGGTCTGGCAGAAGATGGGCGCCAGCGTCACGAACCTCGCCGGCGGCGAGATCTTTGCCGCGCTGCAGTCGGGTGCGCTGGATGCGGCCGAATTCGTCGGCCCCTACAATGACCTCGCGCTCGGCTTTCATCAGATCTGCAAGCATTACTATACGTCGAGCTTCATCGAGCCGGGCCTTGCGACCGAGCTTGTGGTGGACAAGGCCAAGTTCCAGGCGCTGCCCGAGAACCTGCAGACCATCGTGCGCGACGTCTGTCAGGCGGAATACGATCAGGTCGCCTCGGACTTCTATGCCAACGATCCGCGCGCGCTGGCGACGCTGGTGAATGACCATGGCGTCATCACCCATGCCGAATTCCCGGAAAGCATCATGGAAGCTGCCGCACAGGCCTCGATGGAGCTGTTGACCGAGATCCGCGAAGGCGGCGACGAACTGACCAAGAAAACCGCCGAGAGCTTTGTTTCGGCCGTCAATATCATGCGGACGCGGACGGAAGGCACCGATCTCGGCTTCCTGCGCGCGCGCGAAAGATACGTCACGTTCTGATCGGAACGCATCCAAGGAAAAGGCCCGGAGCGATCCGGGCCTTTTTTCATGTCCGGTTCAGTAAAGAACCGATGGCAACCACGTCACGATGCCGGGGAATATGAACAGAAGCGCGATGGCGAGGATCTGGAGCAGCACGAACGGAATCGCGCCCTTGTAGATCATCGCGGTCGAGACTGAGTTCGGCGCTACCCCCCGCAGATAGAAGAGCGAGAAGCCGAAGGGCGGCGTCAGGAACGAGGTCTGGAGGTTCACGCCCACCATCACGCCCAGCCAGACCGGGTCCACCCCAAGCGCCAGAAGGATCGGCGCGGTGATCGGGATCACGATGAAGATGATCTCGAACGTGTCGAGGATGAAGCCCAGCACGAACATGATCAGCATGACGACGATCATTGCCCCCGTCGCCCCGCCCGGCAGGTTCGACAGGAATTCGTGCACAAGGTTGTCGCCGCCCATCTGCCGGAACACGATCGCAAAGATCGAGGCCCCGAACAGGATGACGAAGATCATCGAGGTGATCGCCGCCGTCGAAATCACCGTTTCCTTGAGCACCCGCCATGACAGCCGCCAGCGCAGTGCGGCAAGGATGGTCGCGCCGACCGCGCCCACCGAAGCGGCTTCGGTCGGGGTGGCGATACCGCCGAGGATCGAGCCGAGCACCGCGACGATCAGCGCCAGCGGCGGGATGAAGGCTGTCACCAGCTCGCGCCAGAGACCCGCGCGTTCCTCGGGCGGGACGGGCGTTGCGGGGCAGCTTTCGGGGTCGGTCCAGGCCTTGAACAGGACATAGGCGAGGTACAGCCCCACCAGCAGAAGCCCCGGGAAAAACGCGCCCGCAAAGAGGTTGCCCACCGACACGGTCTGGGGGGCAAAGTTGCCCTGCGCCATCTGGACCTGCGCGTGAATGCCGCCGATCATGTCGCCCATGAAGATCAGCACGGTCGAGGGCGGGATGATCTGGCCCAGCGTGCCGCTGGCGCAGATCACGCCCGAGGCGAGCGTGGGCTTGTAGCCCGCCCGCAGCATCGCGGGCAGCGAGATCAGGCCCATCGTCACGACTGTCGCGCCGACCACTCCGGTGGAGGCCGCCAGCAACGCCCCGACGACGATCACCGAAATTCCAAGCCCCCCGCGCATGTTGCCGAAGAGCTTGCCCATCGACATGAGCAGCTGTTCCGCGATCCGGGATCGTTCCAGCATCACCCCCATGAAGATGAAGAGCGGCACGGCGACCAGCACCTCGTTCGTCATGTAGCCGATGAAGCGCCCCGCCAGCGCGCCGAAGTTCGAGGGATCGAATACGCCGAACTGCATCCCGATCAGCGCGAACAGAAGCGACGTGCCCCCAAGAGTGAAGGCCACCGGAAAGCCCAGCATCAGCATCCCGATGACGCCAAGGAACATGAGGCCGGCGAGGATCTCGCCAATCAGAACGGGGTCCATCCGGTTACTCCTGGTCGTATTTGTAGCGATAGTCGGCGGGAATCAGATCCTCCCTCCGGGCGAGGATCAGGACAGACCGGATCAACATGGAAAGCCCCTGAAGGGCAACCAGCGCGGCAAAAGCCAGGATGAAGCTGCGCAGGATGAAAAGGCCCGGCATCCCGCCGAAATTGGCCGACGCCTCATACCGCGCCCAGGACCGGATGACATTCGGCCAGGCATAGACCCAGACCACATACATGAAGGGCAGCAGGAAAATGAGGACGCCCACGAAATCCATGATCGCCTTGGCCCTGAGCGAGGCGGGGCGGAAAAAGATGTCCACCCGCACATGGTCATTGCGGTAAAGCGCAAAGGCCGCGACGGCGGTGAACATCGCGCCGTTCATCCAGACATAGAGATCCTGCATCCAGAGACGGGTGTTGAGAAACACATACCGCTCCACAACCACCCAGAAACAGACCAGCACGATCCCGACTGCAAGCCATGCAAAGATATTGCCGACCAGACGGTTCAATCCGTTGATCGCGCGCATGATCAGCGCAAGAATCTTCAAGGTGCACCTCCCTCCGGGCATCTTCAGGCCGTCGGGATGCTTTGGGGGTTTCCGGCCCTGCGGTCAATGATTTTGCGCAGATTTCGCGCCGAGGACTGTCAGTTGCGCGCCGGACGCCGGCGCGGCAGTCCCCTGATAAGGGGCAAGGAACGAACACCGGGTGAACGGAGAGCCTGATACCCGTTGCGGTACCCTCGGGCTCACCCGAACCGTTACTTGCTGGAAGGATTGGAGGCGAGTACCGGAATCGAACCGGTCTACACGGATTTGCAATCCGCTGCATAACCTACCTGCCCACTCGCCGGACAAGGGGGGTTTAGATAGTTCGGTGCCGTTGGTCAAGGGGCGGCGCCCTGCTCTCATTGCGCGCCGCAAAGGGGCCTGAGACGCGAGGATGATGTTTCCGCAAACATCCTGAACTTGTATGGAAAAACGCCCGATCCCACGGGTTATCCGGGCACAGGGCCGGGAAACATTTGGAAAAAATCGTTTTCACTGTGGATTTTCCCCGCTCGCCCGCGATATTTACAAGTTGATGCGACGCCGAAATCCGGCGCCCGCACCCATCCGCTTGCTGCTTAAGGTTGATCAAACGCATGAGCACCGGAGACCCGACCGAGACGATCCGCCTGCTGGTCGCCGACGACCATGACATGGTGCTCGAGATGATTTCGATGTTTCTCTCGGCCCAGCCGGACATTCATGTCCAGACGGCCAGTTCCTTCGATGAGGCACTGGGGCGGATCGACGCCGAGGGCCATTTCGACATCCTGCTTCTCGATTACAACATGCCCGGGATGAATGGAATTTCCGGCGTGCTGCGGGGGATCAAGGCCAATGGTGGGCGACCGGTTGCCATCCTCACCGGCAACCCCACCCGCCGCCTGGTGGATGAGGCAGTCGACGCCGGTGCCGCCGGCGTGATTCCCAAGACGAACTCGGTGCGCAGCCTTGTGAACGCCATCCGCTTCATCCATGCGGGCGAACAGTATCTTCCGATGGAACTTTTGCGTGAGCGTGCACCCGAGGAAGGGGTGTCCTCCAGCCGGCTCAGCGAGCGGGAAATGCTCGTCCTGTCGCATCTTGCCGAGGGCAAGCCGAACAAGACCATTGCCAGCGATCTGAACCTGGCCGAAGCCACGGTAAAGATGCATGTAAAGTCGATCTGCAGAAAGCTTGGGGTCACGAACCGTACGCAGGCGGTCATCGTTTCACGCGATCGCGGCCTGTTCTAGCATCCCTGTGACGACCGCCGCGCGCGCCCTGCCTCGCGCGGGGTGATGTTGCCCACCCCCCCAAACTGTGGCAAAGCTTTCGCGACGCCTCGGAACAGAGAGTTCATCATGTCGGATTTTGCCGCCCGCCGTCGCCACATGGTCGATAACCAGATCCGCACCGCGGATGTGACCAAGTTCCCGATCATAAATGCGGTGCTTGCGGTCCCCCGGGAGTTCTATGTTCCAACCGAGCGGCGCGAGGCTGCCTATATGGGTGAAAACCTGCCGCTCGGGCGGGACCGGGTGCTGCTTGAACCACGCACCTTCGCGAAAATGCTCGATATCCTGAACATCCAGCCGAACGAGCTCGTACTCGATCTGGGCGCGGGGCTGGGCTATTCCACTGCCGTTCTTGCACGTCTTGCCGAAACCGTCGTGGCGGTCGAGTCGGACGAGGATCTTTCGCGCGAGGCGCAGTCCAACCTGGCCGATCAGGGGATCTACAACACGGTGGTCGTGACGGCCCCGCTGGCCCATGGCGCACCGGAACACGGCCCTTATGACGCGATGATCGTCGAAGGCGCGGCCGAGGCGTTTCCCCAAGGATTGGCCGATCAGGTCAAGGAAGGCGGACGCGTCGCCTGTATCTTCATGGAGGGCGCGCTGGGGGTGGTGCGGCTTGGCTACAAGATCGATGGCCAGATCGCGTGGCGTTTTTCCTTCAACGCCTCTGCGCCGGTGCTTCCCGGTTTTCACAAGGCGCAGGAATTTTCACTCTAAGGCTGCGGCATGTGCCGGCGGATCAACGAGCAGGAATGACATGATGAAAGATCGCAGACCGAACTGGCTGGCCGCAATCGTCCTAGCCTGCGCTACCGGATTCGGCGCCGGCGCCGCGCAGGCCGACACCCTTGCCGATGCGCTGGTCGCAGCCTATCGCAACTCGAATCTTCTGGAACAGAACCGGGCCGTGCTGCGGGCCGCCGACGAAGACGTCGCGCAAAGTGTCGCGGCCCTGCGCCCTGCCCTGGCCCTTGCCGCCAGCGCGAACTACACCACGCCGGTTCAAAGCGCGCTTCAGGACGAACTGACCGGCAGCATCGGTCTTTCGGCAGAACTCGCGCTGTTTGATTTCGGGCGCAACCGCATCGCGATCGAGGCGTCGCAGCAGAACGTGCTGGCGACCCGGTGGGCGCTGGTCAACGTGGAACAGAACGTGCTTCTGAACGCCGTTTCGGCCTACATGAACGTCTGGAGCGCGAATGAAACGGTCCGCCTGCGCCAGAGCAGCGTGAACGTGATCAGCGAGGAACTGCGCGCCGCCCAGGACCGGTTCGAGGTCGGTGAAGTCACGCGGACCGACGTTGCCACCGCCGAGGCACGCCTGGCCGCCGCACGCTCTGCGCTTTCCGCAGCCGAAGGCGACCGCGCCATCGCGCTCGAAACCTATAATGCGGCAACCGGCAACTATCCGACGGGCCCGATCAACAGCCCGCCCGCGCCGCCCGCCACCACGTCGAGCCTTGATGAGGCACGTTCGATCGCGCAGTCCACACATCCCCTGATCCGGCAGGCGCAGTTTCAGGTCGCAGGCGCGGAACTGAACGTCGTCGCGGCCGAGCCGCAGCGTTCGGGCCGCATCGCCGCCACTGCCGGGATCACGATGGATCAGGATGGCAATGACCAGTCCCGCCTCGGCCTAAGCTACAACCAGCCGCTCTATACCGGCGGCGGGAACAGCTCGCTCTATCGTCAGGCGGTGGCGCGCCGGGATCAGTCGCGCTCGAACCTGCATCAGACCGCGCTCGAGGTGACGCAGCAGGTCGGCAACGCATGGGCCCAGATCAATGTGGCGCGCGCGCAGCTTCAGGCCTCGGACCTGCAGATCCAGGCGGCGCAGATCGCCCTCGATGGCGCGCGCGAAGAGGCGTCGCTGGGCGCCCGCACCACGCTCGACGTCCTGAACGCCGAGCAGGAACTGCTGGACGCGCAGACGACCCGTGTGTCGGCCGAGGCGAACCGCCACGTCGCGGTCTATCAGCTTTTGTCGGCGATGGGCCTTCTGACGGTGGAGCATCTGAACCTCGGCATCCCCACCTATAACCCGACCGCCTATTACGACGCCGTGCGCAACGCCCCCGCCCGCAGCCCGCAGGGCGAGGCGCTGGACCGCGTTCTGCAACGCATCGGACGCGAATAATACCGATTCACGCCACAGCCGCCATGGGTGTTGTCCCGTGGCGGCTGTGGCGCTAGAGTTGCGCATCCAGGTTCCGGCCCGTCGGGCCAGCGAGGGAGCGCGCGATGCCCAACCCGAATAGCGACTTGAGAGTGGCGACCGGCGAAACCGAAAGGCTTGCGCCGCTGATCCTGACCCCCGACCTGCGGGTCGTCCCGCGGGACAGCAGCGCCCGGGCCGACATACCGGAGACGCCCTTTTCCCCGCCCCCGCCCTTTCTGACCGCGGGCGCGACCCCGATCAACGCCTTCGCCCCTGCGGCGGGTCCTGATCCGGACGCCCTGCGCGACATGGTTGCCGAACTTGTACGGCAGGAATTGCGCGGCAGCCTTGGGGTGCAGATCACCCATACGGTGCGCAAGCTTGTCCGGGCCGAGATCGCCCGGGCGCTGGCCGCCCGCGACCTGCGCTAGCCGCGCCGCAGCAGATAGATGTCCATGATCCAGCCGTGCTCGGCCCGGGCGGCTTCGCGCGCGGCAATGATCCGTGGCCCGGCTTCGCCCAGCGGTCCGGCAATCAGGATCTGTTGCGGCATGCCCACATACCCGCCCCACCAGATATGAAGCCCGTCGCCGGGCAGATGCGCAAAGGAACATTCACCGTCCAGCATCACCGCGACCGTATCGACGCCTTCGGGCCAGCCGCCCTCTCTCAGCCGGCGCCCCGTGGTGACAAGGAACGGCGCCCCCAGCGTGTTGAGCGGGATGCCATGGGCCGCGGTCAGCATCTGCAGGCTGGTGATCCCGGGCACGACCCTGATGGTCAGTTCGCTCCCTGCCTCCCGCAGGCGTCCGGCGATCCGCAGGCTGCTGTCGTAAAGCGACGGATCGCCCCAGACGAGCAACGCGACACGCGACGCCGGGTGCCCTGCCAGCAGCCCGGCCCAGATCCGCGCGATCGCCTCATGCCAGTCACGCACGCCGGGCAGATAATCGCCCGAGGCGTCCCGTCGGGGCAGATCGAATTCGATCACCTGCCCCTGCGCCGAAAGATGCCGCTCGCAGATCATCCGCCGCAGGTCGGCCAGGTCGGCCTTGTCCGCGCCCTTGCGGGGCAAAAGGACGATCTCGGCGGATCGCAAGGCGGACACCGCCTCCAGCGTCAGGTGATCGGGATTTCCCGTGCCGATGCCGATCAGCAACAGTTCGGTCATGCCGCCCCCGTTGCCCCGCCCGCCGGACTGTGCGACCAGTCGGGCAGGAGGGGCCCATGAAATTCACGCCCGATGACCTTCGCGTGCTGCGCGACATCCTGCGTTGGCGCCGCGATGTGCGGCATTTCCGCGCCGATCCCGTCCCGCCAGAGGTCTTGGCCGGGCTCGAGGCTGCGATGACCCTTGCGCCCTCGGTGGGGAATGCCCGGCCCTGGCGCGTGATGCGGGTGCGCGACGCCGCCCGACGGGCCGAGATCATCCGGATATTCGAGGGCTGCAACCAGCGTGCCGCCCGGGACTATGACGCCGCGACCCGCGCCGACTATCTGCAGCTCAAGCTGGCAGGCCTGCGCGAGGCGCCCGAACATCTGGCCGTCTTTACACTCGCCGACCCGGACGAGGGGCGCGGCCTTGGCCGGCAGACCATGCCCGAGACGCTGCGCCTTTCTACCGCGATGGCGATCCACACCCTGTGGCTTGCGGCGCGCGCGGAGAATCTGGGGCTGGGCTGGGTCTCTATCCTCGATCCGGCGGCGGTCGCACAGGCGCTTTCGGCGCCCCGGGGCTGGGAATTCACGGCCTATCTCTGCCTCGGCTATCCGGAGTTCACCGATGACACGCCCCTTCTGCATCGGAACGGCTGGCAGGAAAACCGGAACCCGGGCTGGATCGACTGCCCGCCTCATGCCAAGGGCCCATAGAGGATAAGGGCAGGCGCGCTGCCCGTCGCGGTGCTGAGCTGCGCCGCAAGCCCCGCCACCGTTCCACGCTGGAGCGACTGGTCCGCATGGCTGACATTCTCGGCCAGGATCGCCGGGGTTTCGCCCGGAAGGCCCTGCGCCATCAGACGCGCCGCAAGCCCGGCGAAGGTGCGCCGCGCCATGAAGACGACCGTCGTCGCATCGGGATCGGCCAGCGCCGCCATGTTCAGGTCGTCCGGCAGCCCGCCCGTCACATCGTGCCCCGTGACGAACTGCACCCGCCGCGCCGTCATCCGCCGCGTGAGCGGGATCGCCGCCGCCGCCGCCGCCGCCGTGGCCGAGGTGACGCCCGGCACGATCTCGAACCCGATGCCGGCCTCGCGCAGGGCGGTGATCTCTTCCTCCAGCCGGCCAAAGATCGCGGGATCGCCGGATTTCAGCCGCACCACCCGCGCGCCTGAGGCTGCGTAGTCCACCAGCAGGCGGCTCACATGGTCCTGCTTGGGCGAGGGGCGTCCCGCCCGCTTGCCCACCGCCACAAGGTCCGCCCCCGGTCCCGCATGGGACAGGATCGCGCCCGAGGACAGGTCGTCGAACAGCACCGCATCCGCCGCCTTGAGCCGCGCCACGGCCTTGAGCGTCAGCAGTTCCGGATCGCCGGGGCCGGAACCTACGAAGGAAACGAAGCCGCTCATGCGTCCTCCGCAATCAGGTGAAAGAAGGTACCGGTGACCGTGCCGCGGCGCGAACCCGTTTCAGGCACCTCTGCGCCTTCGGCATCGGTGACGCGCGCCAGCGGCGCGTCGGGCTGCTCCAGAATGGTGGAATAGTGGAACTCATGCCCCCGCAACCGCGTGCCAAAGCCCAGCACAGGCGCCAGCAGTTCCGCCTGCCGATACCCGAGGTGCATCCGGCGCTTTTCATAGCTGGTGACGAGGCCAAGTAGCCCCGCCATCCGGTGCCGCTGCCCGTCCTTGTCCACCAACGCCTCGCCCAGTGCCATGTAGCCGCCGCATTCGCCATGGACGGGGCGGGTTTCGGCAAAGCGGCGCAGGCCCGCGCGGAACCGTTCCGCCGCCGCCAACCGCCCCGCATGCAGTTCAGGATAGCCGCCCGGCAGCCAGACCAGATCGGCGGCAGGGTCAGGCGCCTCATCCGCGAGGGGTGAGAACGGCATGATTTCAGCCCCTGCCGCGCGCCAGCCCGCCAGCAGATGCGGGTAGGTGAAGGAAAAGGCGGCATCCTGCGCCAGCGCGATCCGCTGCGCCGGTGGCCGCGGCAGGGGGCCGGGGCGCAGCACCCCCGCCCCGGCGGCTGCGGCACGCAGGGCATCCAAATCCACATGCGCCTTGAGGAAGGCGGCATAGTCAGCAATGGCACGGTCAAGATCCGGATGTTCCACCGCCTGCACCAGCCCCAGGTGCCGTTCGGGCAGCGTCAGATCCCCTCGCCGGGGCAAGGCGCCCAGCACCGACAGCCCCGCATCCTCCATCCCCAGCCGCACCAGCCGTTCATGCCGGGGGCTCGCCACCCGGTTCAGGATGACGCCCGCAAAGGGCAGGTTCCGGTAGCGCGCGAATCCCAGCGCCACTGCTGCCGCCGATTGCGCCTGCCCGCCCACATCGACGACCAGCACCACCGGCCAGCCCATCCGCGCGGCAAGCTCGGCGCTGGACCCCGTGCCGCAGGCCCCGGCCTTCGCCACGCCGTCGTAAAGCCCCATCGACCCTTCGGCGAGACAGATGTCCGCCCCTTCGGCCTGCGCGGCAATGGCATCCATCAGCGCGTCATCCATCGCCCAGCTGTCCAGGTTGAACGAGGGGCGTCCGCTGGCCGCGCGATGAAAGGCGGGATCGATGTAGTCCGGCCCGCTTTTGAACGGCTGCACCGCCAGCCCGTCATCTGTCAGCGCCCGCAACAGGCCCAGCATCACGGTCGTCTTGCCCGTGCCCGAGGCAGGGGCCGAGATCAGAAGCCCCGGCGGCCTCATTCCCGCGCCCCCTGCGGGCGGAAGCGGCGGTCGTAATCGGTGGAATAAAGGCAGCTTTCGTCGAACCCCTCTGCGGCCAGCGCGGGGCCAACAAGGATCAGCGCTGTCCGCTCCACCCCCTCGCCCATCGCGGCCTCGATGGTCGAAAGCGTCGCTCGGACGATCTTTTCGTCCGGCCAGCTTGCGCGATAGACCACCGCCACCGGGCAATCCGAGCCATAGGCGGTCATCAGGTCCGCGACCACGCGGCCCAGGTTGTGGATCGACAGATGGATGGCCAGCGTCGCCCCGGTGGCGGCGAAATTCGTCAGGCTCTCCCCTTCGGGCATGGCAGAGGCCCGGCCCGGCGTCCGTGTCAGCACCACCGATTGCGCCAGCCCCGGCAGCGTCAGTTCCGCCCCCAGCGCCGCCGCCGCCGCCGCAAAAGACGGCACCCCCGGCGTGACCGTGTAGTGAATACCCTCGGCCCGCAGGCGGCGCAGCTGCTCCCCCATCGCCGACCAGACCGACAGATCCCCGGAATGCAGCCGCGCCACATCCTGCCCGGCCTCATGCGCGGCGCGGCATTCGGCGATGATCGCGTCCAGATCCAGCGGCGCGGTGTTCACGATCCGCGCGCCCGGCGGGCAGTGCGACAGGATCTCCTCCGGCACCAGCGAGCCTGCATAAAGGCAGACCGGGCAGCGGGCGATGATGTCGCGGCCCCGCAGGGTCAGAAGGTCGGCAGCCCCGGGGCCCGCGCCGATGAAATGAACGGTCATGGATCTTTCCTTTCAGCAAGGGCGCAGGTGGCCATCCGGTCAGGCGAAACCGTCCGTGGCCCCAGAAGCCGTGCGCCGGGGCCGGCGGCGGCAAGGGCCGCAGCCTCGGCCACGCTGCCGGTGCCACGTTTTTCATGAATGCGGGGCGAGTGAGTCAGCGTAGTCACCGCCAACAGCGCCCCCGGCGGAACCGGAATCACGGGCAAGTGCAGCCGACGGGACAGGGCGGCCAGACAGGGGGCGGCGGCCTTGTCCGCTGGCGCGGCGAGGGCCTGCGGACGGGCCTCGCCCAGCGCCGCCAGCAGCGAAGCCTCGGTCGCCGCCGCCCGAAAGCCGAACCCAGCAACGATCATCGGGTAATGCTCCACTGCACGATCGGATAGGCGGCGCGCCATCCCCTGCGGGGGCCAAGCGGCTGCGCCTCGGCCAGTTCGATGCGCAGCAGGCTGCCACCGGCCTGTGCGTGCCACTGCGCCAGCAGCGCCTCGGATTCCAACGTCACGGCATTGGCAACGATCCGGGTGCCCGGTTGCAGGAGGGACCAGAGATGCGTCAGCAGGTCGTGCGACAGGCCGCCACCGATGAACACCGCATCGGGCAGCGGCAGGCCCGCCAGTGCCTCGGGGGCGCGCCCCTGAACCAGGTGCAGCCGGTCCACGCCCAGCGCGTCGGCATTCTGGCGGGCACGGGCAAGGCGGGTTGGATCCGCCTCCACGCCTGTGGCCCGGTTGGCGGGATGCGCCAGCAGCCATTCGATCCCGATGGAACCCGATCCCGCGCCAATGTCCCACAAGAGCTCGCCCGCCCGCGGGGCAAGGGCCGACAGCGTCAGCGCCCGCACCGGGCGTTTGGTGATCTGCCCATCGTGGTCAAAAAGATCATCCGGCAGGCCCTGCGCCTGCGGCATTCCCTGCCCGCGCGCCTCTATCGCCACGGCGACAGGATGAATGATGTCAGTGAAATCCAGCGCCTTTGCCGCGCAGTCGCGCAGCCGTTCGCGAGGGCCGCCCAGCGCCTCCAGCACATGCAGGCGGGACGCACCAAGCCCCGCACCCACCAGCCAATCCGCGAGATCCGCCACCGCAGCCCCGTCGCGCAGCAGCACGATGGCCCGCACGCCATCGCCCAGATGCGGGCGCAGCCGCGACAGGGGGGCCGCATGAAGGCCAAGGCAGACCACCCCGTCCAGCCCCCAGCCCAGTCGCGATGCGGCGAGCGAGAAGGTCGACGGCCCCGGCAGCGCCCGCCATTCCCCCGGCTCAAGATGCCGGGTCACGCTGGTCCCCGCCCCGAACCAGAACGGATCGCCCGAGGCCAGCATCACCACCCGCCGCCCTCGCAAGGCCAGAAGCCGCGGGATGCCATCCGCGAACGGCACCGGCCATTCCAGCCGTTCGGCCGTCAGATCAGGCAGCAGCGACAGATGCCGCGCCGCGCCCATGACCACCTCGGCCCCCGCCAGCGCATCACGGCTTGCAGGCGGAAGCCCATCCGGGCCATCTTCGCCCAGACCGACGATCGTGAGCCAGGGATCAGACATGCGAAACATCCTCATCCTTGGTGGCACGAGTGAGGCAAGCGCCCTTGCCCGCGCCCTTGCGGAAGGTGGCGAGCGCGCGACCCTTTCCTATGCCGGGCGGGTGGAACGGCCCAAGCCGCAGCCCATCCCCACCCGCACGGGCGGGTTCGGCGGGGTCGAGGGGCTGGCCGCCTACCTGCGGGACAATGCCGTCACGCATCTGGTGGATGCCACCCATCCCTTTGCCGCGCAGATGAGCCGGAATGCCGTTGCCGCCGCGCAAGATACAGGCGTACCGCTGATCGCCCTGACGCGCCCGCCGTGGAGGGCGCAGGCAGGCGATGACTGGCGCACGGCACCCGACATTCCTGCGGCCGTCGCCGCACTTTCCGGCCCGCCGCGCCGGGTTCTTCTGGCGCTTGGCCGGATGCATCTGGCCGAATTCGCCCCCCAGCCGCAGCATCACTACGTCCTGCGGCTGGTCGACGCGCCAGAGGCCCCGCCGCCCTTGCCCGATCATACGGTGATCGTCGATCGCGGCCCCTTCACGGCCCAGGGGGACATCACGCTCATGCAGGACCACCGGATCGAACTGGTCGTGGCCAAGAATGCAGGCGGCACGGGGGCCGAGGCAAAGCTGATTGCGGCACGGCGCCTTGGCCTGCCGGTTGTCATGATCGACCGACCTGCTCTCCCGCCGCGGCAGGAAGCTGTATCGGTTGAAGAGGTTCTGGGCTGGCTCGATCATCCCGCCACGCCCCGGGGGGTGTAGACAATTGGTGCGCCCGCCCGTTCGATGATCCGTGTCTGGCTTGACCCGACGATGACCATGGTGCGCATGTCGGCCATCTCTGGCTCTGCCTCGGTCAGCGGCACGACACGCAGCGTCTCTTCGGGCGTGGAAATCGCGCGGGCAAAGATCACGGGGCGGGCATCGCCGCAGGCCTCGCGCAGAACCTCCAGCGCCCGCGCGAACCCCTCGGGGCGGGAACGCGACCGCGGGTTGTAGAAGGCCATCGCGAAATCAGCCTCGGCCGCAAGGCGCAGGCGCTTTTCGATCAGCACCCAGGGCTTGAGGTTGTCGGACAGGTTGATCGCGCAAAAATCATGCCCCAGCGGCGCCCCTGCCCGCGCCGCCGCCGCCAGCATCGCGGTGATCCCCGGCAGCACGCGGATGTCCAGATCACGCCACGCCACAGGCCCCGCCTCCAGCGCCTCGAACACAGCCGAGGCCATGGCAAAAACCCCCGGATCGCCCGATGACACCACGACGACCCGCCGCCCCTCTGCCGCCATCGAGAGCGCATGCGCCGCCCGATCCAGTTCCACCCGGTTATCGGTCGGGTGCAGGGTCAGCCCCTCACGCCCAGCCACGCGTGCGACGTAGGGGATGTAGCCCACCACGTCCGTCGCCTCTGCCAGCGCCGCTGTCACCTCGGGTGTCACCATCAGATCGGACCCGGGGCCAAGCCCCGCAATGGCGACCCAGCCGCTCATGGCCGCCGCCCCTGCCCGTGCACCAGCACGATCGAGAAGTACGGGGTCACGCACTCCCCGGCCTCGGCCAAGCGGATCACGCGCTGCTGCGGCATGGCCGCGTATTCGACCAGCCAGGCCTGATCCGCGCGGCCTGCGGCCGTCAGCGCCCGGCGCACCTTGTCGATGTTGCGCCCGATCTTCATCACCACCAGCGCGTCGGTGTCGGCCATGCGGCGGGTCAGTTCCGCCTCTGGCAGCGTCGCCATCAGCACCGTCAGCACGTCATCGCCCCAGGTGATCGGCGCCCCACTCGCCGTCCAGGCGCCCGACATGCCGGTGATGGCCGGCACGACCTCAACCGGGCAGCGGCCTTGCAGGCGGATGAAGAGATGCATGAACGACCCGTAGAAGAACGGATCGCCTTCGCACAGCACCACCACGTCGCCCGTCGGCGTCAGCGCACAAAGCCGCGCCACGCAATCGGCGTAAAAGCCCGAGAGCACCTCGTTATAGCGCGGGTCGTCCAGCGGGATCTCGGTCGTGACCGGGTATTCCATCGGGATTTCCACCGCGTCGGGATGGAGCATCCCCTCGACGATCTGGCGGGCCTGCCCCTTGCGCCCGGCCTTGCGGAAAAACGCCACGTGGCGGGCGTTCCGCACCAGACGGTCGGCCCGGACGCTCATCAGGTCGGGGTTTCCGGGGCCAAGGCCCACGCCATAGACCGTCCCGCTCATTCCGCGCGGCTCGCGACGGCGTTGATGGCGGCGACGGTGATGGCGCTGCCGCCCAGCCGCCCCTGCACGATGACCGAAGGAACCGGCTGCGCCGCCCAGAGCGCGTCCTTGGATTCCACCGCGCCGACAAAGCCCACCGGGCAGCCGATGATTGCGGCGGGGCGCGGGCAGGCGGGATCTTCCAGCATGTTCAGCAGGTGGAAAAGGGCCGTGGGCGCGTTGCCGATGGCCACCACCGCCCCCGCCAGATGCGGCCGCCACAGTTCCAGCGCCGCCGCCGACCGGGTATTGCCCATCGCCTTGGCCAGCTCGGGGACCTGCGGATCGTGCAGCGTGCAGATCACCTCGTTCTTGGCGGGCAGGCGCGGGCGGGTTACGCCCTCGCTCACCATCCGCGCGTCGCAAAGGATGGGGGCCCCGGCCTCCAGCGCGGTCCGTGCAGCCGTGACGAAGCCGGGGGAAAAGCGGATGTGGTCCTCAAGCCCCACCATGCCTGCGGCGTGGATCATGCGGACGGCGACCTGCTCCTCCTCGGGCGTGAAACGCGCAAGGTCGGCCTCGGCCCGGATCGTGGCAAAGGACTGGCGGTAGATCGCCGCGCCGTCGGTTTCATAGCTGTAGGGCATCAGTCGGCTCCGAAGCGGGAGAGGATCGTGGCCGGCTCAAGGCCGGTTTCGGCAGGCGTATCCCATGCGCGACCGCTGCGGACCAGATCAAAACGACCCTCCCGGCCCACCAGCGTCACGGGGGCGGGGCGGGAATGGGCGCAGCCCTTGGCGCAGCCCGAAACATGCACCCCCGGCAGATGCGCTGCCAGCCTGCGGGCAAGGGCGCGGGTTTCCACCGTTGCCGCGGGGCAAAAGGGGCGGCCCGCGCAGGCATGGGCCTTCAGCAGCGGATCGTCTGCCCGCAGAAACCCCGGCGCGGGCGCGGCGAGGATCATCCGCCAGGGCGTCACGCGGATATCCCCCTGCACCGCGTCCAGCGCATCGGCATCCGTCTGCCCGAACGGCAGCCCCAGCCCCTGCGGGCGCGCAGCCGGCGGCAGGGGCGGCACCGCCCCTTCGGGCGCAACATCGGCCATGCGGCGGGCGCCGGTCGCGGCGAAGGATCGGGCCATCTCGATGATCCGGTCCACGGCCTCACCGGCCGTCACCGCGACACCACGTGCCGCGCCGTCGGCACGCAGGATCAGGCCGATGGCGCTGCGTTCCACCCGGATATCTGCGGGATCGCCCTGCAGCAGCGGCGCGGGTCCTGCGTCGATGGCAAAGCCGAACTTGGCCGGCAGCGGCGGCAGTTCCGCAAGACGGGTAGAAAGTTCCTCGGCGATGCGGTGGGTATCGTCGCCCGTTGACCAAAGCGGCTGCGTCAGGATGTTGCGCCGCCCCTCCATCGCCGGATCAGGGTCGAGCAGCCCGGCACCCGCCAACAGGTCCAAGAGCGGCGCATGCCCCGCCTCGCCAACCCCTCGCAGTTGCAGGTTGGCGCGATTGGTGAGGTCGATGATCCCCGACCCCCAGCGCCGCGCGCCTTCGCAGATCGCCCGGAGTTGCGCCGCTGTAAGCGCGGCCAGCCGCGGGCGCACCCGCACGATCAGCCCGTCGCCGGACATCATCGGACGGAAGGCGCCGGGGCACCAGCCCTTTGCCTCGGGCCTCATTCCGCCGCCCCCAAGCCAGCAAGGATCGAGTTCCGCCGCGTGACCCACAGCCCCGCCTCATGCAGCGCCATGAAGCGCGATTCCATCGCCCGCAGCGCACCGGGGTTTTCGCGCGCAAGGAAGTCGCGCACCGCCCCATCCCCCAGCGTCGCCTCGTGATAGGCGTCGAAAAGATGGGGCGCGACCACCCCGGCCAGATGAGCAAAGGCCGCCATATGGTCGAGCGTTGCCGCAATCTCGGCCCCGCCGCGGAAACCGTGGCGCATCATGCCCGTGATCCAGTCCGGGTTGGTGGCGCGGGCGCGGACGACGCGGGCGATTTCCTCCTGCAGGGTGCGGACGCGGGGGGCGTCGGGGCGGGTGACGTCCATGTGGTAAAGCGCGGCCTGCCCGCCCGTCACCGACTGCGCTGCGGCAAAGCCCGCCTCATGGGCGGCATAGTCGGCGGCAAGCAGCAGGTCGGTTTCCGGCAGGTCCTGAAGATGGACAAAGGCATCAGCCCCCGCCACCCGCGCCCGCAGCCCCTCTGCATCGTGGCCCCTGCCATCGAGCGCCCATTCGCTCGCCCGCAGCCATGCCTCGCCCGCGCGGGCACGGCCTTCGGGTCCGTAATCCTCGGCATCCAGACCCAGACCATAGCTGCCCGGCGCCGGGCCATAAACCCGCGCACCTGCCTGACCGACATAGGGATTCCAGTCAGCGGCCTCTTCCCGTTCCGCCAGCATCCGGACAGCCTGACCGAACAGCGCCGCGAGCGTGGGGAACACGTCGCGGAACAGGCCCGAGACCCGCAGCGTCACATCCAGCCGGGGCCGTTCCAGCAGGGCGATGGGCAGGATCTCCACCCCGCTCACCCGGTCGGAGCCTTCGTCCCAGACCGGCTTTGCCCCCAGCAGATGCAGCGCCATGGCAAATTCCTCGCCCGCCGTGCGCATGGTGGCCGAGCCCCATAGATCCACGACCAGCCCCTTGGGATAATCGCCGTGGTCCTGGAGGTGGCGGCGCACCAGTTCCTCGGCCAGTTTCACGCCCTGCGCATAAGCCGCGCGGGAAGGCACCGCACGGGGATCGGTGGTGAAGAGGTTCCGTCCCGTCGGCAGCACATCCGCCCGCCCGCGCCAGGGCGAACCCGAAGGCCCCGCAGCCACTCGGCGCCCGGCCAAGGCATCCAAAAGCGCCGCACGTTCAGCCACGGCGCTGGCCGCCGCGCCCTCCAGATGCGGCACGTCCGGTTCGCGGCCAAAGATGTGCAGCCCGTCGCCGAACTGGCTTTCCTTCACGTCGCAAACAAAGCGGTCGATGCGGGTGATCGCCTCGGCCAGGGTCGTGGCCGCATCGAGGCCAAGATCCTCCTCCACTCCCAACGCCTGCGCCTCGGCCCGGATATCGGATTGCAGGCGATCGCGGCGGCGGGGGTCAAGACCGTCGGCGTTGGAAAATTCGTCCAGCAGGCTTTCGAGCCGCGACAGGCGGCCCGTGGCGCCGGGGCGCAGCGGCGGCGGGATATGCCCGATGGTCACCGCGCCGATGCGCCGCTTGGCCTGCGCGGCCTCTCCCGGATCGTTCACGATGAAGGGGTAGATCACCGGCATTGCGCCCACCAGCGCCTCTGGCCAGCAGTCATCGGAAAGCGCCACCGCCTTGCCCGGCAGCCATTCCAGCGTGCCATGTGCACCGATATGGACCAGCGCGTCCACACCCATCGCCCGCAGCCACAGGTAAAAAGCCACATAGGCATGGCGGGGGTGGCGGCTGAGGTCGTGATATTCTGCGTCCCGGGCGGCGGGCAGTCCACGTTCCGGCTGCAACGCCACCAGCGCATTGCCGCGCCATTCGGCGGCGAAATGGAACGCGCCGTCCCGGCAGTCGGGGTCATCCTCGGGCAGCAGTGGCAGGGCCGCCTGAAGCGTGGGCGAAAGCCGCGCAAGCGCCGCCTGATATTCAGCCACCGGCCATGCAACATGCCCCTGCGGCAGGGGCGGACCTTCGCCCACCCGATAACCCGCCGCAGCCATATCCTGCAGAATGGCCGCGCAAGAGGCCGGCGCATCCAGCCCCACCGCATGGGCGGCCTGATGCGCCTTGCCGGGATAGGTGGACATCACCAGCGCCACCTTCTTTTCCTCAGCGGGCTTTTCCGCCAGCCGCACCCAGCCCGTTACGCGCTCGGCAATTGCCGTGATCCGCGCCGCGTCGGGCGCGTGGGCGTTGCGGGCGTATTCCAGCGCCTCATCCCGCGGAAGCGGCTCCTTGAAGGACGCGACACCGGCCAGAATGCGGCCGTCAACCTCTGGCAGGACGACATGCATGGCCAGATCGGCAGGGGAGAGGCCGCGATCCTCTTCCTCCCAAGCGGCGCGAGAAGATGTGGCTAGCGCCACCTGAAACACCGGCACGCCGGCCGCGTCGAGGGGCGCGGCTTCGCCCGAGGAAAAGGCCGTGGCGTTGACGATGGCGGCAGGCTCCAGATGCGCCACCCAGCGCCGCAGCCAGCCCGCCGCCCCGGGTGCCTTGAGCGAGGGCGCGAATAGCCCCAGCACATCAAAGCCCCGCGCCCGGAACGCATCGGCCAGCGCCTGCACCGGTGCAAGGTCCGCCGCCGCAAGATAGGCCCGATAGAAGGTCAGGATGATCCGGGGCCGCGTGCTGGTCAGCGCAAATGCCGCAGGGCAGGTCACACCCCCATCCCACGCCCCCACCTGCGGCAGCACCTTTGCCCCCCGCACCGGCCCTGCGTAAAGCCCCGCCGCCAGCGCAAGCTGCGCCAGCGCCGCCTGCGCCGCGACCTCTCCGCCCATGTCGCATAAGTGAGACAGGCGGCGGAGGGTGGAGACGGGCAGCGTCGAATATTCATCCAGCCGCGGATCGGGTCGGCCATCGGCCGGCAGGACCGCCAGCGCGATCCCCCGCGCCTGTGCCAGCGCGTGGACCTGCTGCAACCCGTAGGTCCAGTAGGGCACGCCCCCGATCAGCCGGATGAGGATGCCCTTGGCGCCCGACAGCGTCGCCTCGACATAGGTATCGACCGAGAGGGGATGCGCAAGCTGCGCAAGGTTCGCCAACCGCAGCGTGGGCAAGCCGCCCTTGGCCCGATGCCAGCCCGCCGCGAAAGCGCCAAGGTCGCTGTCGGAAAAGGACAGCACCACAAGATCGGCAGGGCGTTGCCCCAGATCCTGCGGCGTGGCGGTTTCCTCCAGCCCCCGGCTTTCGCGGAAGACGACATGCATCCGTCAGCCCGCCAATGCCTGACGGATCGCGGCCTCGTCGATGTCGTCATGTTCGGCGATGACGACAAGGCGGCCCTGCCGCGCCTCATCCGCCTTCCAGGGACGGTCGAACTGGGTGCGCACCCGGGCACCCACCGCCTGCACCAGAAGGCGCATCGGCTTGCCCGATACGGCGGCATAGCCCTTGACCCGCAGGATGTTGCGGGTGCGGGCCAGTTCCTCGATCCGTGCGGTCAGCGCGGCGGGGTCGGCCTGTTCGGGGATGTCGATCACGACGCTGTCGAAATCCTCGTGGTCGTGGTCATGCGGATCGTCGTGATGCGACGGGCGGGCAGCAAGGTCATCCTCTGCCGCGGCGCCAAGGCCCAGGATCACGCGCGGGTCCACTGCACCTTCCGTCACCTCGACCACCGGAAGGGGGCGCGGGGCCTCGGCCGCGATGATCTCGCGCGCCTTTGCCAGCCCGGCGTCCCCGGCCAGATCGGCCTTGGTCAGCAGGATGATGTCGGCGCAGGCGATCTGATCCTCGAACACCTCTGACAGCGGCGTCTCGTGGTCGAGGCTGTCATCGGCCGCCCGCTGCGCCTCTACCCGATCAACATCCGGGGCAAAGCGGCCTGCGGCCACGGCCTCGGCATCAGCCAGCGCGATCACCCCGTCCACGGTGATGCGCGACCGGATATCCGGCCAGTCGAACGCCTTGAGCAACGGCTTCGGCAGCGCAAGGCCCGAGGTCTCGATCAGAATGTGATCCGGGCGCGGATTCAGCGCCATCAGCGCCTCGATCGTCGGGATGAAATCGTCCGCCACGGTGCAGCAGATGCAGCCATTGGCAAGTTCAACGATATTCTCCTCGGGGCAGTCGGGGATGGCGCAGGATTTCAGGATCTCGCCATCCACGCCCACATCACCGAATTCGTTCACCACCACGGCAAGGCGGCGGCCCTGCGGGTTCTGCATCAGGTGGCGGATCAGCGTCGTCTTGCCAGCGCCCAGAAAGCCGGTGATCACGGTGACGGGGATCTTTACAAGGTCGTTCATTCAATTCTCCAACGGCGGGATACGGGCGATGCAGTTCTTGCGGAAATGCTCGGGCCGTTCGCGCCAGGGCACCAGCCCGTCGGGCGTGGCGCGGTAACGGGCGGCGCCATCCAGCACCGCCCCGATATGCGTGTCGGGGTCAATATTGCCATAGACATAGGTCCAGCGCCCCGCCCCCCGCAGCGCGACCGTGCAGCCGCGCGTGCAGTTCGACAGGCACTCGACGGCGACGGCCTCCACCCCTTCGGGAAGCTGGCCGGCCAGCCGGTCCAGAAGGACGGCGCCCGCGCGGGTTTCCCCGTCGGGCGGAGCCGAGGCGCTGCGACAGGTGGTGCAGACCAGAAGCCGCACGACATCCGGGCTGAAATCCTCAGGCAAAAATCATCCCCTCGATGCCCTCGACCAGAAACGCAAGGCCCACGCCCGCACAGACCGCAGCGGCGATCCGGGCCTTGACCCAACCTTCGGGCTGAGATGCGCCATGGGCCAGCCGCGCGACGCCCGCGGCGATCGCGAACTGGATCAGCCCAAAGCCGATCAGATAGGCAAGGACGGGCATGGGCTCTGATCCGATCACCGCCTCGCCATAGGCCCAGCCGTGGAATAGCCCGGCAAAGGCAAAGCCCGCCAGCGCCGAAGGCCCCGCCACGCGGTGGCCAAGGAACAACAGCGCGCCCAGCACCACGACCGAACCCGAAATGATGATTTCGGCCAGCGGCAAGGTGGCCCCGGCAAGCTGCAGGAAGGTGCCGGCGAGCGTGGCGAGGATGAACGCCGCGGGCCCCGCAAGCAGACGCTGTGACGCGGCGGCGGCCAGCCCCACCAGCACGATGAAGGCCAGGTGATCCACCCCGATCACCGGGTGGGCAAGGCCGCTCGCCAGCCCTTCGAACAGCGTCACGGGTGCCGCGCCGCCCATCGGGTGATGCGCGGCCGCAGGCAGAGCGAACAGCGCCCAGATGCCCGAAAGAATAATTCGTTTCATTTTCGTCCCTCATATGTGGAACGAGGGCATGATGGCGGAACCGCAGCGTCATGCGGGCCCGACACCGGAACACCCCGTCCGGTCTACGTCACATGCGCTGGCAGGTCTCCCGGCTTGCGGATCTCGGGGTCGTTGGACCCCGGCGGCCTCCCTGCCTTCCCAGCCTTGGGCCAGTGGCTTTGGGCAGCCTCTCCGGTCACGGTCGCGGGGGCGGCTGTGCTTGGGGTTGCCCCCTGTCACATTCCCTCTTCGCCTGTCATAAACAGGAACCAGCCCCTTTGACCTGCGCCATCCGCGCCCCCCTGTCAAGCGAGGAGAACCGATGCAGACCGACCCCGACCGCCACCGCGAGAAAATGGCAAAGATCAAGGCCGCCCGCGACCGGATGATGGAGACCCGGACCGGCGAAAAGGGCCTGATCATCGTCCATACCGGGGCGGGCAAGGGCAAGTCGTCATCAGGCTTTGGCATGATTCTGCGCGCCATCGCCCATGGAATGCCCTGCGCCGTGGTGCAGTTCATCAAGGGCAGTTGGGATACGGGCGAACGCCGTCTGCTGACGCGGAATTTCAGCGACCTTTGCCAGTTTCACGCGATGGGCGAAGGATTTACCTGGGAAACGCAGGACCGGGAGCGTGATATCGCCGCCGCCCGCGCCGGCTGGGAAAAGGCCAAGGAGCTGATCCGCGACCCCGCGATCCAGATGGTCCTGCTGGACGAGATCAACATCGCCCTTCGCTATGATTATCTGGATCTGGCCGAGGTTCTGGAGTTCCTGGCGGCAGAAAAGCCGCCCATGACCCATGTCGTGCTGACCGGGCGCAACGCCAAGCCCGAACTGATCGAACTGGCCGATCTGGTGACCGAAATGACGCTGGTCAAGCACCCGTTCCGCGCCGGCATCAAGGCCCAGCCGGGGGTGGAGTTCTAGAGCCCCGCCCGCGCCACCGCCAGCAGGCCCGCGCAATCCACATGCGCCTCAAGGTGGTCGGCCAGCCGGTCGAGCACCGCATCCACGGTGGCGTCATAGCTGAAATTGCCCGCCTCGGTGCCCATCCCGCGCAGGAAGGCGCGGCGGAAGCCGTCGGCGCTGAACATGCCGTGCAGATAGCTTCCCATCACGCGTCCATCCGCTGACCGCGCGCCTTCGGGCTGGCCCGCCACCCGGAAAACGGGGCGATCACGATCCGGCCCTTCCGTCACACCAAGGTGGATTTCATAGCCGCGCACAGCCTCGCCGCTTTGCAGATGCTGCGCTTCGGTCAGCGTCACCCGCTTTTCCGGCTGCATCCGGGTCACCACGTCCAGAAGCCCCAGCCCCTCGGTGCTGCCGGGGGCGCCTTCCAGCCCCTCCGGATCGTCGATCCGCAGGCCCAGCATCTGATAGCCGCCGCAGAGGCCCAGCACCCGCCCGCCACGCCGAAGCTGGGCGCGGATGTCGATGTCCCAGCCCTGATCGCGCAGGAACTGCAGGTCACCGCGGGTGGACTTGCTGCCCGGGATCACGATCAGATCGGCCTCGACTGGCAGGGGGCGGCCCGGGGGGATCATCTCCACGCTCACGCCGGGTTCCTGTGCCAGCGGGTCAAGGTCGTCGAAGTTGGCGATCCGTGACAGCATCGGGACGGCGAGGCGAAACGTCCCGCCCGTGGATGCCCGGCGCAGGTCGGCCGCATCCTCGGCCGGCAGGCGATGGGCGTCGGTGAACCACGGCACCACCCCGAACCCGCGCCAGCCTGTCCGCGCCTCGATGAAGCGATAGCCGTCGTCGAACAGGCGCGGATCGCCGCGGAACTTGTTGATGAGGAACCCACGCACCAGCGCCGCGTCGGCAGGGTCGATGACCGCCTGTATGCCCACGAGCTGCGCGATCACCCCGCCCCGGTCGATGTCGCCCGCCAGCACCACCGGCACCCGCGCCGCTTGGGCAAAGCCCATGTTGGCAATATCGCCCGCGCGCAGGTTGACCTCGGCGGGGCTGCCCGCCCCTTCGACGATCACCAGATCGGCGCCCTTGCCCACGCGCGCGAAACTGTCGAGCACCGCCTCCATCAGCCGGGGCTTCAGCGCTGCGTAATCCCGCGCCCGCACCGTGGTCAGCCGCTGGCCCTGCACCACCACCTGCGCGCCGGTGTCCGTTTCAGGCTTCAGCAGGATCGGGTTCATGTGGATGGACGGCGCCACGCCGCAGGCCCGCGCCTGCAGCGCCTGGGCGCGCCCGATCTCACCCCCGCCGGGGCAGACGGCGGCATTGTTCGACATGTTCTGCGGCTTGAAGGGCCGCACCGCCAGACCCTGCCGCGCAAAAACCCGCGCCAGACCCGCCACCAGCATCGACTTGCCCACGTTCGACCCGGCGCCCTGGATCATCAGCGTGGCCGCCATCAGCCCACCTCGGTCCGGCCGCGACGGTCATTGCGCAGGTTGGCGTAAAGGACATGGTTGCGCCACCGCCCGTTGATCTGCAGGTAGCTTTGCGCCACGCCCTCATACTTGAAGCCGCATTTTTCCAGAACGCCCCGCGAGGCGGCATTCTCGGGCAGGCAAGCAGCCTCGACCCGGCTCAGGTCAAGGGCGGTAAAGGCGTGGTGTACAAGGGCGGCAATCGCCTCTCGCATATAACCCTGACGGGCATAGGGCTGGCCGATCCAGTAGCCGAGCGTCCCGGCCTGCGCCGGACCGCGCCGGATGTGGTCGAGCGTGATCGCCCCCAGAAGCGCGTCGTCTTCCCGGCGGAAAAGGAACAGCGGCAGGGCCGTGCCGCCCATCTGCGCGCGCTGGGACCAGTAGACGCGGTTGGTGAAGGACTTGCGCGCCAGATGATCCTCGGCCCAGACGGGTTCCCAGGGCGTCAGGAAATCGGCGCTGACGCGGCGCAGCCGGGCCCAGGGGCGATAGTCGGAATGCGTGGGCAGGCGCAGCGTCATCCGCTCTGTCTCGATCCGCAGCTTCCGGCGCAGGCCCAGCATCAGGCGGCGAGCCGACCGCGCAGGGTTTCGAGCATCGGCGCGTTGTTCGCGGGCCCATAAAGCGCCAGTGCCGCCCGCGCCCCGCTCGCCATCCGCGCGGCATAGGCGCGCACGCCGTCGCAGGTCACGGCGTCGATCTGGGCGACCGTTTCATCCACCTCGGGGACGCGGCCCCAGACGGACAGAAGCCGCGCCAGCCGTTCGGCCCGGGACGAAGGGCTTTCCAGCCCCATCAGCATCCCCGCCTTGATCTGGGCACGGGCGCGGGCGATCTCTGCCTCGGTCATGTCCTCGGCGGACCGCTTCAGCTCATCCATCGTCAGGCCCGCCAGTTCGGCCACATCCGCCGCCCCGGTCCCGGCATAGATGGTCATCGACCCGGTATCCTCATAGGCGCCCGACTGCGCGAAGATCGTGTAGCAGAGACCGCGTTCCTCGCGCACCTTCTGGAACAGGCGCGATGACATGCCGCCCCCAAGTGCTGTCGCAAAGATCTGGGCCGTGTGCACCTCGGGGTCGCGATAGCCCGGACCCTCGAAGGCCATGGCGAAATGCACCTGTTCGAGGTCGCGCATCTCACGCCGTTCGCCGGTGACAAAGCGCGCGGGCACGACCTGCCCGTCATGGGTCGGCGGCAGATGGCCGAAGAGCGCGGTCGCCTCGGCCACGATGCGGTCATGATCGACCGCGCCAGCCGCCGCCAGGATCATCCGCCCCGGCCCGTAATGTTCGGCGACAAACCCGCGCAGATCGCCCGCGTTGAAGGCGGAAATCCGTTCCGAGGGGCCAAGGATCGACCGCCCGATCGGCTGGTCGGGATAGGCGGCCTCTTGCAGCCAGTCGAAGATCACGTCGTCGGGCGTGTCGAGCGCCTGCCCGATTTCCTGCAGGATGACGCCGCGCTCGATCTCCAGCTCTCTCGGGTCGAAGACCGAGTTCAGCACGATATCCGCGATCACGTCGAGTGCGAGCGACACGTCGTTTTCCAGCACACGGGCGTAATAGGCCGTCATCTCGCGGCTGGTATAGGCGTTGATATAGCCGCCCACATCCTCGATTTCCTCGGCGATTTGCAGCGCGCTGCGCCGCTCCGTGCCCTTGAACGCCATATGTTCGAGGAAATGGGCCACGCCGTTCTGCTCGGCCCGCTCATGCCGCCCGCCCGCCGTGATCCAGATGCCGACAGAGGCCGATTTGAGGCCCGGCATGGCCTCGGTCACGATGCGAAAGCCGTTGGGCAGGGTCGTCAGGCGTGCGGTCAATTCGTGATCCTTTCGCGGATGAACTGGCGGAGCGCATCGAGATCGTCGGGCAGATCGGTCACACGCTCGGGCCGGTCGAATATGTCGGCCATGCGCAGCGGAAGCGCGGGACGTTGCCCGGTTGCGGCCTCGACGGCATCGGGGAACTTGCCCGGATGCGCGGTCGCCAGCGTGATCATCGGCACCGGGCCAAGATGCGCGCCGGCGACATGCACGCCGACGGCCGAATGGGGGCAAAGCACCTCTCCGGTCTCTGCGGCGGTCCGGGCGATGGTCGTGCGGGTTTCCTCTTCCGAGGCGCGGCCCGACACGAATGTATCGCGCAGCCGGTCGATCACCCCCTGGCTGATCTCGAACCCGCCGGTGGATTTCAACTCATCCATCAGCTGCGTCACCGCAGCCCCATCGCGCCCATAGGCATCGAAAAGCGCCCGTTCGAAGTTCGAGGACACCTGAATATCCATCGACGGGCTGATCGTGGGCGTCACGCCCTGCACCTCATACCGCCCGGTGCTGAGCGCGCGGTGCAGGATGTCGTTCTGGTTCGTCGCGACCACCAGCCGCTCGACCGGCAGGCCCATGCGCCGCGCGATGTATCCGGCAAAGATGTCACCGAAATTGCCCGTGGGCACGGTAAAGCTGACCGGGCGGTGCGGCGCGCCAAGGCTGACGGCCGAGGTGAAGTAATAGACCACCTGCGCCAGCACCCGCGCCCAGTTGATCGAGTTCACGCCGGCAAGCCGCACCTCGTCCCGGAAGGCGAGATCGTTGAACAGGTCCTTGACCCGCGCCTGACAGGCGTCGAAATCGCTATCGAGCGCGATGGCATGGACGTTCGGCTCGGACGGGGTCGTCATCTGGCGGCGCTGCACCTCGGACACGCGGCCGCGGGGGAAAAGGATGAACACATCCACCCCTTCCAGCCCGCGGAACGCCTCGATCGCCGCGGAGCCGGTATCGCCGCTGGTCGCACCGATGATCGTCAGCCTCTCGCCCCGCCGCGACAGGGCCGCGCGGAACAGCTGGCCGATCAGCTGCATCGCGAAATCCTTGAAGGCGAGCGTCGGCCCGTGGAACAGTTCCAACAGGAAATGGTTCGCGCCGATCTGCACCAGGGGCGCGCGCGCGGCATGGCCAAAGCCCCCGTAGGCCCGCGCGATGATATCGCGGAACGCCTCATCGGTGAAGGTGTCGCCAAGGAAGGGGCGCATCACGCGAAAGGCGGCCTCTTCATAGCTTAGCCCCGCAAGGGCTGCGATCTCCGGTTCCGAAAGACGCGGGATTTCCTGCGGCACATAAAGCCCGCCATCCCGGGCCAGCCCGGTCATCATCGCCTCTTCGAACGAGAGGACGGGCGCCCGGCCCCGCGTCGAGATATAGTTCATCTGTCGGTTCCTTCATCGCGTTGCAGCGTGATACGCCAGAGATAATAGCCTGTCATCCCCGCCCATACGGCCGCAAGCAGGAACCAGGTGATCGCATAGTTCAGGTGGTCGTTCGGGATGGCCGATGTGTCGACCGGCATCGCCTCGATCCCGTCGCCGGTGCTTTCGCGCGCAACCACCAGCACAGGCTCGGTCCCCAGCGCCTCGGCCATCCGCGGCACGTCGCGCGCAAACCAGAGTTCCCGCACCGGGTCGGGATCGGGGGTATAGCCATCGGCCTCTTGCGGCCAGTTGAGATTGCCGGTGACATCAAGGGGGACGGGCGGACGCGGGGCACGCCGCTGCGCCTCGCGGACATAGCCCCGGTCGAGCAGAACGCGACGCCCGTCTTCGGTTTCGAACGCCGAGACAACTAGAAAGCCCGCCCCCATTCCCCGGCGGCTGACCAGCACGTGAAGCTCTTCGCCGGTGGTCTGGCCGCGCAGCATCACGGGGCGGTAACGATCCGTGGCCGGGTCGGGCGCATCCGGCAGCGGCACAGGGTCCGCGTGGATCTGCGCCTCGATCTCGGCGATCACCGCTTCTTTCCAGTGCAGCCGCTGCACCTGCCAGAAACCGAGTGACAGGAGAATGGCAGTCCCCGCGATGCCGAACAGCAGCGGGAGGAGGATGCGTCGCATTCAGGTTCCTTCCAATGGAAAGGCGCGCGCCTTTCGGCCCGCGCCCGTCCCTGACGATCTTTCGATTCCAGTCGGGCGATCAGCCGCCCCAGATGTAGATCGAGACGAAGAGAAAAAGCCAGACCACATCGACAAAGTGCCAGTACCAGGCGGCAGCCTCGAAGCCCACATGCTTTTCGGGGGTAAAGTCGCCCTGATAGACGCGGAACAGGCAGACGGCGAGGAAGATCGTGCCGATGATCACATGCGCGCCGTGAAAGCCCGTCGCCATGAAGAAGTTCGCGCCATAGATGTTGCCGGCAAAGCCGAAGGCCGCGTGGCTGTATTCATAGGCCTGGAAGAAGGTAAAGATCACCCCGAGCCCGACCGTGATCCAGAGCGCGTTGATCACGTCGCGGCGGTTGTTTTCATGGACCAGCGCATGGTGCGCCCAGGTGCAGGCCGCGCCCGAGCAGAGCAGGATCAGCGTGTTGATCAGCGGCAGGTGCCAAGGGTCGAAGGTCTCGATCCCGACCGGGGGCCAGACGCCGCCGGCCCCTTCGGCCATCGGATACATGGCGTGCTTGAAGAAGCTCCAGAACCATGCCGCGAAGAACATCACCTCGGACATGATGAAAAGGATGAAGCCGTAGCGCAGGCCGATATTGACGACCGGGGTATGGTCGCCCGCGCGGCTTTCGCGCACCACGTCGACCCACCAGCCGAACATGACGAACAGAACGCCCGCAAGCCCGATCAGGAACATCCAGGGCGTGCCCTGAGCCATCCAGAGCACCGCGCCGAAGAGCATCACGAAGGCGCCGACAGATCCGGCAAAGGGCCAGATCGAAGGCGGCAGGACGTGGTAGTCGTGGTTTTTCTCATGCGCCATGTTTCGTAGTCCCTCGTTCGGCACTCAGTTAACGCTTGGATCTTCGGCAGGAAGCCGGGCCGAGGCCTGCTCCTGCGGGAGATCCGTCACGTGGAAGGTATAGGAAAGCGTGATCGTGTGCACGTTATGCGCTTCGCGATCATCGACAATCGCCGGGTCGACATAGAACGTGACCGGCATCTGGACCCGCTCACCCGGTTGCAGGACCTGCATGTCAAAGCAGAAGCACTGAATCTTGGTAAAGAAGCCGCCGGCGGAATAGGGCGTCACGTTATAGCTCGCGGTGCCGGCCACGGCTTCGTCGGAGGGGTTGTAGGCCTCGTAGAAGGCAAGCCCGGTCTCGCCGATCCGGACCTCCATCTCGCGCTGCACGGGGCGGAATTCCCACGGCATGTCGCGTTCCTTGGAGGCGTCGAAGCGCACCCGGACCGTGCGGTCGAGAATCTGGTCGCTTGCGGCGGAAGCCACATTGGTCGTGCCGCCAAAGCCGGTCACGCGGCAGAACCAGTCGTAGAACGGAACCGCCGCCCAGGCCATCGCGCCCATGAAGATCACGACGCCGACAAGCTTGATCGCCGTCTTGCGGTGCACGTCAATTGCCATTGGGCACCCCCTGTGCGGCGGCGTCGAGGGCCGGGCGATAGGTGTGATCGAAGGCCTGGATGGACCCGCCGACCGAAACCTTGGCGACCGTCAGCCCGAAGACCAGGAAGGCGAATGCCACAAGCACGACCCCCACGCCAACATTCCGCCCCAAGCGTCTGCGGTGCAGTTCATGTTCGACAACAATGGCCATTACCAGCCTCCCCATCCATAGGGGCGCAGCACGGCCTCGGCAAGAAACGCGGCGAAGTGGAGGAACAGATAGGCGAGCGACAGGCGGAAGAACTTCTTTTCCACGCTGTAGCCGTCTGCCCCGGCCATGTCTTCGTCGCGCCGCCAGATACGCCAGGCGCCCAGCACAAACATCGTGTTCAGGACGATCGCCGTTGCCAGATAGACCGGCCCGCCGATCGAGGTGAAGCCCGCGCCGATCGCCACCGGCACCAGCGCAAGCGTATAGCCAAGGATATGATTGCGCGTCACGCGCCGTCCATGCGTCACAGTGAGCATGGGCACCCCGGCCCGGGTGTAGTCGTCGTTCATGAAGAGCGCCAGCGCCCAGAAATGGGGCGGGGTCCACATGAAGATCAGCAGGAACATCAGCACGCTCTCGATACCGATGCCGCCGGTTGCCACGGCCCAGCCGATCATCGGCGGGAAGGCCCCCGCGGCGCCGCCTATCACGATGTTCTGCGGCGTGGAGCGTTTGAGCCAGATCGTGTAGATCACGGCGTAAAAGAAGATGGTGAAGGCCAGAAGCCCCGCCGCCAGAAAGTTCGACGCGAGCGCGAGCATCACCACCGCGATCCCGGTCAGCGCGCAGCCAAGGCCAAGCGCCTCTTGCGGCGATACGAGGCCCGCGGGCACGGGCCGGCCCTTGGTCCGCTTCATCACCCGGTCGATATCCGCGTCCCACCACATGTTGAGCGCGCCGGACGCGCCGCCGCCCAGCGCGATGAACAGGACCGACGCGAAGGCCACCATCGGATGCACGGAGACGGGCGCGACCAGAAGGCCGACCATCGCCGTAAACACCACAAGCGACATGACACGCGGTTTCAGCAGGGCGACGTAATCGCCGAACCCTGCCTCGCCGGTCTGCTCATAGGAACGGATGTCCGTCAACGCTCTCTCCCGCTCGGGTGGCCGCCGGGCGCGGCCTGTCCTGGCTTGTCAGGGTTCAGCTTGCCGCCTCGGGGGCAAGCGCATTGCGCGGGGTGCCGCCATAGAATTCGATCGCCTGGTCGAGCCATGCCTCATAGGCCTCGGGGCTCACGACCTTGACGGTGATCGGCATATAGGCGTGGTCCTTGCCGCAAAGTTCGGAGCACTGGCCGAAATAGATGCCTTCGCGGTCGGCGTTGAACCAGAGCTCTGCCAGACGGCCCGGCACGGCATCCTGCTTCACGCCGAACGAGGGGATCGTCCAGGAATGGATCACGTCGGCGGCGGTGACCTGCATCACGACGGTCGCGCCCAGCGGAACCACGACAGAGGTATCGGTCGCCAGCAGGTAATCCGACTGGTCGTAGCCATATTCCTCAAGCTCGTCCCGGGCGAGCATGAAGCTTTCGAAGCTGAAATCGTGGTCGGTGTATTCGTAGCCCCAGTACCACTGGAAGCCCGTCACCTTGATGTTGATGTCGCCCTCGGGAATTTCCTGCTGGTTGAACAGCACCGGAAGCGAGAAGGCCCCGATGAAGACGAGGATCAGCACCGGCACCAGGGTCCAGGTGATCTCCAGCGGAGAGTTGTGGGTAAAGCGCGCGGGAACCGGGTTGCGGCGGTGGTTATAGCGCACCAGCACCCAGATCAGCAGGATCGAGACGAAGATCGTGATCGCCGTGATCACATAGATCAGCATCCCGTCCAGCCAGTGCGTATCCCATGCGATGCTGGTGGCCGCGGGCTGAAACCCGGTGCCGCCCGGACGCGGCTTGCCGACAACCTCAAGCCCCTCGATCCGCGGCAGATCCTGCGCCATGGCCGCCGCACCAAGGAAACTGGACGCAAGCACGGCACCGAAAGCCGAAAGTGAATTTGCGAATCGCATGTATCTGTTCCCGTTCTTGACGCGACCATCTGCCGCCCGAGAGAGACCCGCGCCCGTCGGGGCGGAATCCCGTTGTATCGGCTACTGGTAAAACCATATTAGAGCTTGCTCGACAAGCGATACTGTTGCGGCAATCGGACGCCGCTTGATCCAGATCAACGACCGGAAAGGCGCAGGATGCCCGACAACAGCTTTCGTCCCTTTGAAACGATGCTCGACGAGGCCGAGGCGCTGGCCGTCCTGCGGGATGCCACCGCGGGCGCCGATGACGGCGAGCTTTTCCTCGAACGGCGGCAGTCAGAGGCCGTCGTGCTGGATGACGGGCGGGTCAAGACGGCAAGCTATGACGCCTCGGAAGGGTTCGGCCTTCGCGCGGTGCGGGGCGAGGTCGCGGGCTACGCCCATTCCACGCACATGACGGTTGCGGCCCTGCGCCGCGCGGCCGAAACGGCGCGGCTGGCGGTCGCCGATGGCGGCGGGGCAATGGCCCCGCCCCCGCCCCGCACGAACCAGAGCCGTTATGCGCCGCTCGACCCGATGGCGGATGCCGCATTTCCGGTGAAGATCGAGACCCTGCGCGAGATCGACAGCTTTGTCCGGGATCTCGACCCCCGTGTCGTACAGGTCAGCGCAAGCCTTGCGGCCTCGCTGCAGGAGGTCGAGATCCTGCGGCCCGAGGGGCTGCGCCTGCGCGACATCCGCCCCATGGCGCGGCTCAGCATCTCGGTCATCGTCGAACAGGGCGGACGGCGCGAATCCGGCAATGCGGGCGGCGGCGGGCGCTATGGTCTCGGGCTGTTGATGGCCCAAGGGCACTGGCAGGGCGTCGCACGTGAGGCGTTGCGCATCGCGCTGGTCAACCTGGAGGCCGTGCCCGCCCCCGCCGGGGTGATGGATGTGGTCCTGGGCGCCGGCTGGCCCGGCATCCTGCTGCATGAAGCCGTGGGCCACGGGCTGGAGGGTGACTTCAACCGCAAGCAGACATCGGCCTTTTCGGGCCTCATGGGTCAGCAGGTCGCGGCCCGGGGGGTGACGGTGCTCGACGACGGGACGCTGCCCGACCGGCGCGGCTCGATCACCTTCGACGATGAGGGTACGCCCGGCGCCCGCAACGTGCTGATCGAGGACGGCGTTCTGGTCGGCTACATGCAGGACCGGCAGAATGCGCGGCTGATGGGGGTTTCGGCCACGGGCAACGGCCGGCGGGAATCCTATGCCCATGCGCCCATGCCCCGGATGACGAACACCTATATGCTCGGCGGCGAGGCCGAGCCGGCCGATATCATCGCCGATCTGCGCGACGGCATCTATGCCGTAGGCTTCGGCGGCGGGCAGGTCGATATCACCAATGGCAAGTTCGTCTTTTCCTGCACCGAGGCCTATCGCGTTCAGAACGGCCGCATCGGCGCCCCGATCCGGGGCGCGACGCTGATCGGCGATGGCGCAACAGCGCTGCGGCATATCCGGGCGATAGGGAATGACATGGCGCTTGATCCGGGCATCGGGAATTGCGGCAAGGCCGGGCAATGGGTGCCCGTTGGCGTGGGCCAGCCCACCCTGATGATCGGCGGGCTGACCGTGGGGGGCAGCGCGGCCTGATCAAACCGCTTTGGGGGCCTGTCGGTTCACAGCAGATTGCTTCTTCACCTCTTGTTAAGGTTAGCGCGCCATCCTGCCGCTTGAATGAGGCGGAGCAAATGGATGGCCGAGGACTTGTTTTCTTCCCCCACGTCCTTCACCCCACCCAACTCGGCGGAAGACCGGCTGGCATGGCTCCGCCTCATTCGCTCTCGCCGGGTGGGGCCGGCGACGTTCCGGCGCCTGATGGCCGCGCATGGCAGCGCCCAGGCCGCCATCGCCGCATTGCCGGAAATCGCGCAAAGCAGCGGTGTCTCCGGCTATGAACCCTGCCCCCCAGCGTGGCGCTCGCCGAAATCCGGGCTGCCGAAAAGGCAGGCGCCACGATGCTCTGCCTCGGCGACAGCGATTACCCCGAGGCGCTGGCGAATATCGCCGACGCGCCACCGCTTCTCTGGGCACTTGGGGACAGGGTCGTGCTGCGGCGGCCCATGGTCGCACTTGTGGGCGCACGGAATGCGTCGAGCCTTGGGCTGCGCATGGCGCGCCGGCTGGCCCGTGAACTGTCCGAGGCCGGGATCTGCGTCGTATCGGGCCTAGCGCGGGGGATCGACGCCGCCGCACATGCCGCCGCGCTGGAACCGGTGGCGGGGGGCGGCACGGTGGCCGTTCATGCCGGCGGGGTCGACAACATCTATCCGCCGGAACATCGCGACCTTGCCGCACGGATCGCGGCAGGCGGCTGCCGCCTTTCGGAACATCCGCCGGGGATGGAACCGCAGGCGCGGCACTTCCCGCAGCGCAACCGGCTCGTCTCCGGGCTCTCTCATGCGGTGATCGTGGTCGAGGCGGCGGAACGATCCGGCAGCCTGATCACCGCCGCCTGCGCCAACGATCAGGGACGGGAGGTCATGGCGGTCCCCGGTCATCCGGTCGATCCGCGGGCGGGCGGCTGCAACCTGCTGATCCGCCAGGGCGCCACGCTTGTGCGCAGCATTTCCGACGTGATGGAGGTGCTGGGGCCGATGGCTACGCCCGTGGGCCGGGCACCCGGCCCCTTGCGGCCGCGCCCTGCCGCGAGTGTCATGCCCGTTCCACCGCCTCCCGCGCCGGGGGCGCCCACCGATCTGGCACAGGCGATCCTTGAACGGCTCGGCCCCAGCCCGCTGGCGGAGGATCAGTTGATCCGCGATCTGGGGGCGGCACCGGGGGTCGTTGCGGGCGCCCTCGTCACGCTGGAGCTTGAGGGCATGATCCAGCGGCATCCCGGGGGCCTTTTGTCGCTTGGCGGCGACCTCCCCGCGGGGGCGGCACGGCATTCGGCATTGCGTCCGTCCACCGTGGATTGACAATCCCCGCCCGACCCCCACATCTTGCCCGCCCTATAAGATCGCCCCAAGATCGCCCCGTGACAAAAGGATTCCCGATGGCCGTCGTCGTTGTCGAGTCGCCCGCCAAGGCCAAGACAATCAACAAATATCTCGGCTCGGACTTTACGGTTCTGGCGTCGTACGGCCATGTCCGGGACCTGCCGCCCAAGGACGGATCGGTCGACCCTGACCATGATTTCGACATGAAATGGGAAGTCGCGGCGGACAGCAAAAAGCACATCCGCGCGATCGCCGAGGCCCTGAAAAGCGACGGCGAACTGATCCTAGCCACCGACCCCGACCGTGAGGGCGAGGCGATTTCATGGCATCTTCAGCAGGCTTTGGCGACGTCGCGGGCGATCAGGAAGGATACCAAGGTCAGCCGCGTCGTGTTCAACGCGATCACCCAGTCGGCCGTGACCGAGGCGATGAAGAACCCGCGCAGCGTCGACATGGAACTGGTCGAGGCCTATCTGGCGCGCCGTGCGCTCGACTATCTGGTCGGTTTCAACCTGTCGCCGGTTCTCTGGCGCAAGCTGCCCGGCGCGAAATCGGCCGGGCGGGTGCAATCCGTCTGCCTGCGCCTCATCGTCGAGCGCGAGATGGAGATCGAGGCCTTCCGGCCCCGGGAATACTGGTCGGTCCGCGCCCAGCTTCGCACCCCGCGCGGGCAGGAATTCGAGGCCAGGCTGACCGTTCTGGGCGGCAAGAAGCTCGACCGTTATGACCTGCCGACGGCCGAGGCGGCCGAGCTTGCCGTGCAGGCGGTGGCCAGCCGCGATCTTTCCGTCGCCAGCGTCGAATCGAAACCTGCCAACCGCAACCCGGCGGCGCCCTTCATGACCTCGACCCTTCAGCAAGAGGCGAGCCGCAAGTTCGGCATGGGCGCCAAGCAGACCATGAGCACGGCGCAGCGGCTCTATGAGGCGGGCTATATCACCTATATGCGGACCGATGGCATCGACATGGCCCCCGAGGCGGTGATGGCGGCGCGCGATGAGATCAGGTCGCGTTTCGGGGCAGCCTATGTGCCCGACAGCCCCCGCATGTACAAGAACAAGGCCAAGAATGCGCAAGAGGCGCATGAATGCATCCGCCCCACCGATATGGCCGTCGATCCCGCGAAGCTGCGCGTGACCGATGCCGATCAGCGGCGGCTTTACGAGCTGATCTGGAAGCGGACCATTGCCAGCCAGATGGCGGCCGCGCGGCTTGAACGCACCACGGTCGAGATTGCCAGCCGCGACGGACAGGTGGGGCTGCGTGCCACCGGGCAGGTGGTGAATTTCGACGGTTTTCTGCGCGTCTATGAAGAAGGGCGCGACGATGACGGCGATGAGGACAGCGCGCGCCTGCCCCAGATCATGCAGGGCGAGGCGCTGTCGAAGGTCGAAGGCGGCTTGCAGGCTGCCCATGCGCGGCTGTCCGAAGGGGATGGCGCGCGCGGCATCCTGGGCGCGTCAGGCGCGGTTCTGGCCGCGCAGCATTTCACGCAGCCACCCCCGCGCTATACCGAGGCGACGCTGGTCAAGCGGATGGAAGAACTCGGGATCGGCCGCCCCTCGACCTATGCGAGCATCGTGACCACGATCCAGGATCGGGGCTATGTGCGCAAGGACAAGAACCGCCTGATCCCCGAGGACAAGGGCCGGCTGGTGACCGTGTTCCTCTCGAACTACTTCCGCCGCTATGTGGAATATGATTTCACCGCCGATCTGGAGGCGCAGCTTGATGACGTCTCGGCCGGCGAGCGTGACTACAAGGAGGTCCTGAGCCGCTTCTGGCGGGATTTTTCCGCGGCCATCGCCGAAACGTCGGAGCTTCGGATCACCGAAGTTCTGGAAAAGATCGACGAGGTTCTGGCCCCGCATCTTTATCCGCCGCGCGCCGATGGCGGCGATCCCCGCACCTGCCCGGTCTGCGGCACAGGCCGGCTGAACCTCAAGACAGCCCGGTCGGGCGGCGCCTTCATCGGGTGCAACAACTACCCCGCCTGCCGCTTCACCCGCCCCATCACCGCGCCCGGCGACGGAGAGGCGGCGGCCCTCGATGGCAAGGTTCTGGGCGAGGATCAGGGCGAACTGATCACCCTGCGCATCGGTCGCTTCGGGCCTTACGTCCAGCGCGGCGAAGCGACGCCGGATGTGCCGAAGCCCCCGCGCGCCTCTCTGCCCAAGGGCTGGGCGCCGGAAAGCATCGACCTTGAAAAGGCGCTGCAACTGCTGAGCTTGCCGCGTGCGATCGGCCCCCACCCCGAGGACGGCGAGCTGATCGAGGCGGGCATCGGCCGCTATGGCCCCTTTGTCAAGCACGGCAGCAAATACGCCAACCTGCCCGAGGTCGATGAAGTCTTTACCATAGGCATGAACCGCGCCGTCGAGGTTCTGGCGCAGAAGGCATCCCGCGGGCGTGCCACCAGCACCGCCGCGCCGCTGCGTGACCTGGGCGAACACCCGGATGGCGGGCCCGTCCAGATCATGGAGGGGCGCTATGGCCCCTATGTGAAATGGGGCAAGGTGAACGCGACACTGCCCAAGGACATCACGCCCGAAGACATCACGCCCGAACAGGCGCTGGAACTGATCGCTGCCAAAGCCTCCAAGACAGGCGGGACAAAGCGCAAGACCGCCGCCAAGAAGCCCGCCAGCAAGACCAAGACAGAGGCGGGCAAGACCGCATCCGCCAAAAAGACCAAGGCCACGACGAAGGCCAAGGCCCCCGTCAAAAAGGCGTCTGCGAAAACGGCAAAGGACTGAGCGGCGGGAACCGGCGCGGCCTTTGTCGGTTGGCATGGTGAAAAACAAAGGAGAGTTTCCATGCCGATCATTCTCTGGCTTCTGGGTGTGCCCGCCGGGCTTATCATCCTTCTCATGCTGTTCGGCGTCCTCTGACGCCCGTGGGGCTCGCCTAGCGCGGGCCCTTCGACCTTTCTAATCCCACCCGCGCCGATTGACTTCGCTGCACCGCCGCGTCAGAGTTTTGCTGACACAGCGAAGGGGGGAAGATGCAGAAGATCTACGGTTCTGCGTCAGAGGCGCTCGAAGGCGTTCTCACGGACGGGATGTTCATTGCCGCGGGCGGATTCGGCCTTTGCGGTATTCCTGAATTGCTGATCGCGGCCATTCGTGACGCGGGCGTCAGGGATCTTACCATCGCATCGAACAATGCCGGGGTTGATGATTTCGGCCTCGGGCTTTTGCTCCAGACACGGCAGGTCAAGAAGATGATCTCGTCCTATGTCGGGGAAAACGCCGAGTTCATGCGCCAGTATCTTTCGGGCGAGCTTGAACTGGAATTCAACCCACAGGGCACCCTCGCCGAACGGATGCGGGCGGGCGGTGCGGGCATTCCCGGTTTCTATACGAAAACGGGCGTCGGCACCGTGATCGCCGAGGGCAAGGAACACAAGGATTTCGACGGCGAGACCTATATCCTTGAACGGGGGATCGTTGCCGACCTTTCGATCGTCAAGGCGTGGAAGGGCGATGCACAGGGAAACCTCGTCTATCGCAAGACCGCGCGCAACTTCAACCCGCCCGCCGCCACCTGCGGCCGTATCTGCGTTGCCGAGGTCGAGGAAATCGTCCCGGTCGGCAGCCTCGACCCCGACATGATCCACACGCCCGGTATCTATGTGCATCGCATCGTTCAGGGCGATCATGAAAAACGCATCGAACAACGCACCATCCGCGCGGCCTGAGGGGGGACAGAGACATGGCATGGGATCGCCACCAGATGGCTGCGCGGGCGGCGCAGGAACTTGAAGACGGGATGTATGTGAACCTTGGCATCGGAATTCCGACGCTCGTTTCCAACTACATCCCCGACGGGATCGACGTGACGCTTCAGTCCGAAAACGGAATGCTCGGCATGGGGCCCTTTCCGACCGAGGACAGGATCGACCCCGACCTCATCAACGCGGGCAAGCAGACGATCACCGAACTTGACCGGACCAGCTATTTCGACAGCGCCACCAGCTTTGGCATGATCCGCGGCGGCAAGATCGCGATGGCGATCCTCGGCGCGATGGAGGTCGCGGAGAACGGCGATCTTGCCAACTGGATGATCCCCGGCAAGCTGGTCAAGGGGATGGGCGGCGCGATGGATCTTGTCGCGGGTGTGCGCCGGGTCGTGGTCGTCATGGATCACACGAACAAGGCGGGCGAATCGAAGGTGCTCCGGCAATGCACCCTGCCGCTGACGGGCACCGGTGTCGTGCATCGCATCATCACCAACCTCGGCGTGCTGGATGTGGTCGAGGGCGGGCTGCGGATCGTCGAACTCGCCGATGGCGTGACCGAGGCGGAGCTTCGCGCCGCGACCGAAGCGACGATCGTCAACTGACCCCCTCTGTTCAAGCGGGGCGGCGCGACCTATCTCTCGCGTCATGAACGCGCTGCCCCCGTCTTTCTGCGCCTGGTTCGCGTCGCGCGGGTGGCGCGTTCATCCGCATCAGCAGTCAATGCTCGACCGGGCCGGGGCGGCCTCGCTGCTGCTTGTCGCGCCGACGGGCGGGGGCAAAACCCTTGCGGGGTTTCTGCCATCTTTGGTGGAACTGTCGCAGCCCCGGCCCGGGTTGCACACGCTCTATATTTCCCCGCTCAAGGCGCTTGCGGCGGATATCCGGCGCAACCTGACCACGCCGGTTCAGGAGATGGCGCTGCCGATCCGTATCGAGGACCGCACCGGCGACACGAGCTATACGCAGCGCCGGCGCCAGCGGGCCGACCCGCCGCAGATACTGCTGACCACGCCCGAAAGCCTCGCGCTGCTTTTGTCCTATGAGGACGCGCCGCGCATCTTTGCGGGGCTGTCCCGGGTGATCGTCGATGAAATTCACGCGCTGGCCGAAAGCAAGCGCGGCGACCAGTTGATGCTCTGTCTTTCGCGGCTGCAGACGCTTGCGCCCGGGATGCGGCGCGTGGGCCTTTCGGCGACGGTCGAGGACCCGGACGCGATCGCGCGGTTTCTCGCCCCTGCCCCGCATCCCCGCGAGATCATTCACGCCGATCCCGGGCCCGAGCCTGACATCGCGATGCTTGAAACCGGCGCCCCGCCCCCATGGGCCGGGGGTGGGGGACGATATGCGATCCCCTCCATCCTCGATCAGGTCCGGGCGCATCGGACCACGCTGATCTTTCACAACACCCGTGCCCAGGCCGAGCTGTTCTTTCATGATCTCTGGTTGCAGAACCATGAAGACCTGCCGATCGGCATCCACCACGGCAGCCTGTCCCGGGAACAGCGCGAAAGGGTCGAGGCCGCGATGGTGGCGGGCAGTCTGCGGGCAATCGTCTGCACCGGCAGTCTCGATCTCGGCATCGACTGGGGCGATGTGGATCTGGTCGTGCAGGTCGGCGCGCCAAAGAACGTCAAGCGGCTGGTCCAGCGGATCGGGCGCGCGAACCACCGCTACAATGCGCCCTCCAAGGCGCTACTTGTGCCGGCGAACCGTTTCGAGGTGGTAGAATGTCTGGCCGCGCTCGAGGCCGCCCGCGCCCATGATCTGGACGGCGAGCCGCGCGGCACCGGCCCGCGTGACGTGCTGTGCCAGCACCTGCTGCTGCTTGCCTGTTCCGGCCCGCTGGAGGCCGATGCAACCTATGCCGAGGTGACGACCGCCGGCCCCTATGCCGGGCTGACCCGTGCCGAATTCGACGACTGCCTGAATTTCGTCGCGACCGGCGGTTATGCCCTGCGCGCCTATGACCGTTGGCAGCGGCTGATGCAGCGAGACGGGCGCTGGCAACTGCGCGACCCCCGCGCGGCGCAGATGATCCGCATGAATATCGGAACGATCCTCGACCCGGAAACCGTCAAGGTGCGGATACGCGGACGGGGCGGCGCGCCTCTGGGCGAGGTGGAAGAGGAATTCGCGGCCTCGCTCAGCCAAGGGGACACCTTCCTCATCGCCGGCCAGATCGTGCGCTATGAGGGCCTGCGCGAGATGACGGTAGAGGTGAGCCGCAGCCCCGGGCGCGACCCAAGGGTGGCCGTCTTCAACGGCACGAAATTCGCCACTTCGACCCTGCTCACCCACCGCATCCTGGATATGTTCCAGCAGCGGGACTGGCCCGGCCTGCCCCGGCACACCGCCGACTGGCTGGCCCTTCAGCGGCGCGCCTCCCGACTGCCGCAGCGCGACCGGCTGCTGGTCGAGACCTTCCCCCATGAAGGGCGCCGCTATCTTGCGGCCTACGGGTTCGCGGGGCGGAACGCGCAGCAGACGCTTGGGCTTCTGCTCACCAAGCGGATGGAGGAACAGGGGCTTGCCCCGCTCGGCTTTGTCGCGACCGACTACGCCACCCTGATCTGGGGCCTGGAGGATGTGGCCGACCCGGCGCCGCTCTTTGATGCGACCGCGCTGCGCGAGGGGCTGGACGTCTGGCTTGCCGGCAACGCGGTGATGAAACGCACCTTCCGCGCCAGTGCCGTGATTTCGGGCCTGATCGCGCGCAACAGTGCCGGGCGGCGCAAGACAGGGCGGCAGGCCACATTCTCGTCCGATATCCTCTATGAGACGCTGCGCAAATACGACCCCGACCATCTGTTGATGCAGATCACGCGCGAAGAGGCGATGCGTGGCCTCGTCGATTTCGGTCGGATCGAGGAAATGCTGGCCCGCGTCGGCGGGCGGATCGACCACATGGCGCTCGACCGCGTGACACCGCTTGCGGCGCCGATGCTGCTGGAACAGGGGCGTGTCCCGGTCGAGGGCGCAGGTCGGGAACGGCTGGCCGAAGAGGCCGCCCGGCGCCTGATGGAGGCGGCGGGGCTCGAATGATCGTGGCTTGAATGATTGTGTCTTGAACGATGCTGGCGCCTGCGGCAGGTGGGGCGCATGAGCATCGATTTCGATCATTCCGGCACGACGCTGACCGCCCTGCCCTCGGGCGCCCTGTGGTGGGCGGAACGGCGGCTTTTATGCGTGGCGGACCTTCATCTGGGCAAGTCCGAACGGCTGGCCCGGCGGGGCGGCGCGCTTTTGCCCCCCTATGAGGTGCAGGAGACGTTGACCCGTCTGCAGGCGGATATCGAGGGGCTGGGACCGGCCACCGTCATCTGCCTTGGCGACAGCTTTGACGATGACGCGGCGGCCACGGGGTTGCCCGAGGGCGCGTTGGCCTGGATTGCACGGCTGCAGGCGGGGCGGCGCTGGGTCTGGATTGCGGGCAACCACGATCCCGCGCCGCTGACGCTGGCGGGCACCCACCTGGGCGAACTGCAGGAGGGGCCGCTTCGTTTTCGCCATATCGCGGCACCGGGCGCGTGCGGCGAGGTTTCGGGGCATTATCACCCCAAGGCGCGGCTTGCGGGGAAGGCCCGGGCCTGCTTCCTCTTCGACGCCAGCCGGGTAATCCTGCCGGCCTATGGCGCCTATACCGGCGGGCTCTGGTGCGACGGGCCCGAGCTTGCCAGCCTGATGGGGGCCGAGGCGCGGGCCATCCTGCGTGGCCCGCGCCTGCATATGATCCCGATGCCCCGTTTGCGACAGGTACGGGCGCGTCGGGCGGGCTAAGCACGCGCGCGCAGGCTAGGCGGTCAGGCCCTCGGGTTCGGGCAGTCCGTTCGCGCGGCAGCAGGCGGTCACTGTATTCGCCAGCAGGCAGGCGATGGTCATCGGCCCGACGCCACCCGGCACAGGCGTAATCGCCCCCGCAACGCGGGACGCCGAGGCAAAATCCACGTCGCCCACCAGCCGGGGCTTGCCGTCGCGTTCGACACGGTTGATGCCCACGTCGATCACGGTCGCACCCGGCTTGATCCAGTCGCCCGGGATCATCTCGGGCCGGCCCACGGCGGCGACAAGGATATCTGCGCGGCGGCACACCTCGGCCAGATCGCGGGTGCGGCTATGGGCGATCGTCACGGTGCAGCTTTCCCCCAGCAAAAGCTGAGCCATCGGCTTGCCCACGATATTGGACCGCCCGACCACGACCGCGTTCAGCCCTGACAGGTCCCCAAGATGATCGCGCAGCATCATCAGACAGCCAAGCGGGGTGCAGGGCACCATCGATTTCTGCCCCGTGCCCAAAAGGCCCACATTCGAGATGTGGAACCCGTCGACATCCTTGGCCGGATCAATGGCGTTGATGACCTTGTCCGCATCCATATGCCGGGGCAGCGGCAACTGCACCAGAATGCCATGCACCGACGGATCCGCATTGAGCCGCGCGACAAGATCCAGAAGCTCTGCCTCGGGTGTGTCGGCCGGCAGCTTGTGCTCAAAACTCTGCATCCCCGCCTCGATGGTCTGGCGGCCCTTGTTGCGGACGTAAACCTCGCTCGCCGGGTCCTCGCCCACCAGAACCACGGCAAGGCCGGGCGTCAGGCCATCTGCCTTGAGCCGCTGCACATGCTCTGCCACGCGCGCCCGCAGGGTCGCGGCGAAACTTTTTCCGTCAATAAGCGTCGCTGTCATCTTTCACCTTTTTCGGAAACCGCGCGGTCCGGCCGCCCGGCTGTTCGGATCGAGGGATAGGCATTTATCCGGCCTGCGCGTGGCGGGAGGAAAGCGGAACTCGCCCGCCATGATCCCGCGCGGGAACCGGGACATGCGCCGGTTCCCATGATGGCCGTTCCGCCCCCATCACATGCGTTTACGATGTCTTTCGCAGCCACGGCGCTCCTCCTCGTTCCGGCTATAGCGCGGCGTCGGGGGAATGATAACCGGCCGGGGACATGGTATCGGCATTTTGCGGCATCGAAGGTTTCGGATCGGAAACCTCTGTCACCCGGCGCGGACAGGTTTGCGGGCCGCATCCAGATGCGCCCAGGCGGGCTGGTCGGGGATGTGCAGCCGGATCGCCTGGCCGAGCCGCAGAACGCCTTCGGCCTCCACCCATGCGGTGATCCCGCGTTTGCCCCGCGCTGCCGCCGGGAAACGCCGTCCGTGGCCCGGTGCGTCGGCCTCGATCACCGGGACCGGCAGGGTGCAGGGGCGGTTTTCGAGGTCCACGACCAGCGTTGCGCCGCTTTCGGCCTGAAGCCGCGACGACGGTGGCAGATGCGAAAGATCCGGGATACCCGAGATGACCATTGTGGCGCCAAGCGCGGCGGGGTCCAGTGTGCCGATCTCCATCGCCGCCGCGATGTCCTCCAGCTCCTCGGCCCCCAGAATGCTGAACTGGCGCGTGTTGCGGATGGTCGTGCCGCGCCGATATTGCGCGCTGACCCGGCTGCAAGAGGGTCTCGTCAGGCCGCCATGCGCCTCGCCCTCCGGCCCGGAGAAAAGCGCGACGAGGCTTTCGACCGGCTCCGCGCGCAGGCTGGCATCCCGATCCGGGACGCGGCCGAGCCATTCGATACGGCCGATGAAGGATGTCGGAAGAAGAACAGGCATCGCGAACCCCGAGTTTTCGCGCACCATGCCGTGGATGATCGGGGACGACAAGCAAAAGCCCCGGCAATGCCGGGGCTTTGTCATGGTCCGAAGGTTCTGCGGTCGAACTCCTCAGGCCGACGGTTCGGGCGCCATGCCGCCATCATCCTTGGGGCGCGGCTTGGTCGTCTTGGGGATCGCGGTCACGCTGGGGGCATTTCCACCCGAGGGCGGTGCGTCATCGAGATCGTCGCCCCGACTCAGCGCCTCGCCGTTGATCACGCGCTGGATTTCCGGTCCGGTCAGCGTCTCATATTCCAGAAGGCCGTTCGCCAGCCGGTGCAGATCATCCATCTTTTCGGTCAGGATGCGGCGGGCGGTCTCATAACCCTCGTCGATGATCGCCTTCACCTCTTCGTCGATCACCTTTTGGGTGATGCCGGAATGGTTCGTCCCGCCGCCATAGCTGCCAAGATAGCTTTCGCGTTCGTTGGCATAGTCAATATTGCCGAGCTTTTCCGAAAACCCGAACTGCGTCACCATCGCGCGGGCGATCCGCGTCACCTGCTGGATGTCCGAGGTTGCGCCCGAGGTCACGTTTTCCTTGCCGAAGATAAGCTCCTCGGCGACCTTGCCGCCCATCGCCATGGCGATCTTGGACTTGTACTTGGTGTAGGTCACGCTCAGCTGGTCGCGTTCGGGCAGGGACAGCACGAGGCCAAGCGCACGGCCACGCGGGATGATCGTCGCCTTGTGGATCGGATCGTGCTGCGGCACGTTCAGGCCGACGATCGCGTGCCCGGCCTCATGATAGGCGGTCAGCTTTTTCTCTTCCTCGGTCATGACCATGCTGCGCCGCTCGGCACCCATCATGACCTTGTCCTTGGCGTTCTCGAAATCTTCCATCGTGACAAAGCGCCGGCCCACCCGCGCCGCCATCAGCGCGGCCTCGTTCACGAGGTTCGCCAGATCGGCGCCGGAAAAGCCGGGCGTCCCGCGGGCGATGATGCGCAGATCGACATTGGGTCCGAGCGGCGTCTTGCGGGCGTGAACCGAGAGGATCTTTTCGCGGCCCTTGATATCCGGGTTCGGAACCTGAACCTGACGGTCGAACCGGCCAGGACGCAGCAGCGCCGGGTCCAGAACGTCGGGACGGTTGGTCGCCGCGACGATGATGATGCCCTCATTCGCCTCGAACCCGTCCATCTCGACCAGAAGCTGGTTGAGCGTCTGTTCCCGTTCGTCATTGCCGCCGCCATAGCCCACGCCACGCGACCGGCCCACGGCGTCGATCTCGTCGATGAAGACGATGCAGGGCGCGTTCTTCTTGGCCTGTTCGAACATGTCCCGGACGCGGCTGGCGCCGACCCCAACAAACATTTCGACAAAGTCAGACCCCGAGATGGTGAAGAAGGGCACACCCGCCTCACCGGCCACGGCGCGGGCCAGAAGCGTCTTGCCCGTTCCGGGCGGGCCGACAAGCAGCGCGCCCTTGGGGATCTTGCCGCCGAGCCGGCTGAATTTCTGCGGGTTGCGCAGGAACTCGACGATTTCCTCAAGGTCGTCCTTGGCCTCGTCGATCCCGGCCACGTCGTCAAATGTCACGCGCCCGTGCTTTTCCGTCAGCAACTTTGCCTTGGACTTGCCAAAGCCCATCGCGCCGCCACGACCGCCGCCCTGCATCCGGTTCATGAAGAAGATCCAGATCCCGATGAGAACGAGGAACGGCAACCAGAGCGACAGCATGGACAGGAAGCCCGACTGCTGCTGCGGACGGGCATCGACAGTTACGTCATTTGCCAGAAGCCGGGGCACGATGTCGTCGCCATCGGGACGGATGGTCGAGAATTGCTGACCGTCACGGGTGCGCGCGCTCACACGCTCGCCGTTCAGCTCGACCCTTGCGACCTCGCCCTGCTGGACCCGCTGGACGAATTCGGAATAGGGAACCTGCTGGCCCGTCATCGTCGACTGACCGCCACTGAACAGATTGAACAGGGCAAGGATCAGCAGGAACAGGACGACCCAGAAGGCGATGTTGCGCGCGTTACCCACAGGGGATTCTCCTCAAGACTTCGGCCGGCGCCGACCTTGCGCTAAGATAAGGATTAAAGCGGCCGGTTCAATCCGATAACGGCCATCGGTCGTGATGGTCGCAGCCGCGCGCCAGTTCGGCCCGCCACGCAGGGTTGAACCCGGCCAGGGGGGCGGCGACAAGACGGTCGCCCGCCCAGACCGCCGGCGACGCGAGAAGCCGCGACCGCGGCTGCCCCTCACCCGACCTTTCGGGCAACTGGCGCAGCCCGGTTTCGCCCAGGGCGCGGATTTCGTGCCCCGGCACAGCAGGGCCGGACAGGCGCCAGCGACCGTCCCATACTTCGTTGACAGGGCAGGATAAACCCGCCACCGACGCGGGTTCGCGCCCCACCCGCAGGCTACGCCCGGCGGACAACAGGCAGCCGTGAATGGTATGCCTTCGGGACCCGGCGACGGCCCCAAGCGCCATGTCCAGACTGCGCGACCGGGGCGGATAGGCGGACGGGACAATCCAGTGCAGCATCCGCACCAACAGACGCCTGCGGATTTCCGAAGGCAGGCGGAAAAATGCCGCCCGCTCGATCACAAGATCGCCATGTTCCACCGTGACCTGCGCTGCGGCGGCGTCGACGGCGGCGTCCAGCGCCTCTCTCGCCTCGGCCATACGCGCGGCGGTGGCGGCCAGACCATGGGCGGTGATGCCCAGGGGCGCGAGCATCTCCATCGCCTTGCGCATGCGGACACGGTCGAAGCGCAGGTTTTCATTCGACGGATCTTCGGACCAGACCACCCCCCGCTGGCGCAGATAGAGGCGCAATTCCTCGCGACCCACATCCAGCAGGGGCCTCAGCCACAGCACGCCTTGCGCCCGCGTCGCGGGCCGCATCGCCGAAAGCCCGTCCACCCCGGCGCCCCGCGCAAGCCGCATCAACACCGTTTCCGCCTGATCGTCGCGGGTATGCCCCAGCGCCACCGCCTGCAGCCCACGCGACACCGCCCAGCGGGAAACGAGGTCTCTTCGCGCCCGCCGCGCATGGTCCTGCAGATTGCCGCTGCCGTCCCAGCCCTGCCATGTCAGCGTCGTATGCGGCAGCCCCAGCGCGGCCGCTGCATCTGCCACGGCCCGGGCCTCGGCCGCCGAACCCGGACGCAGTCCGTGATCGACCGTCACCACGGCGGGCTGATGCCCGAGATCGTGCAACAGATGCAAAAGGGCGAGGGAATCCCCCCCGCCCGAAACCGCCACCGCATCCGGCAGCGCGGGCAGCGTTTTCAGCGCCGCCCCAAGCCGTTCGCCAAGCGTCAGTTGCACCGCAAAGCGTTCATTTCCGCGACCGCCCGCTCCCGCGCCGGGCTGGTGGGAAAGCGCACGCCCACCTCGGCCAGGGTCACGCAGGCCTCGGATTGCTGACCAAGCGCGCCGAGGCTTTCACCCAGCTTGAAGAGCGCGTCCGGCGCCCGCTGCCCCTCGGGCGAACCCGAAAAGCTGTCGAGATAGGCACGGGCTGCGCCCGAGGTCTCGCCCAGGGCCTGCAACGCCTCGCCGCGCAGGTAATGCGCCTCGCCGGTCAGGGGGCCACCCGTATAGGTCTCGGTGAAGGCCGCAAAGAGGTCCGCGGCGCGGCGAAAGTCACCTTGATCGAGCACCTCCCGGGCCCGATCGAAATCCGCCTGTTCATTTGCGGCCAGTTGCGGGGCCTCTGTGGTCGGGAAGGGGCTGATGACCGGAGGGGGCGCGGCCGTTGCCGGCGCCTCACCCCCGAGGGGGCGGGTTTCCCCGATCTGACCGAAATCGCCGCCCTCAAGTTCGACCAGACGGAATTCGAGGTCGCCGATCCGGTTCGTGCCATCCTGAACGATGCGGTTGATCCGCAGTTCGAGTTCCTCGGTGCGGGAGGTAAGGCGCGCAAGCTCCGCCTCGATCGTGTCCACCCGCTCCAGCAGGGAACCGGACACATAGACCCCCGGCGTGCCGCCAGAAGACGAAAGTTCGGCGCGCAGGCTCGTCATCTGGCCGGCGAGTTCCGAAAGCTCCCGGCGGATGTCGGCAAGGGACTGCGCATCCTGAGCCAAGGTAACGCCGGGGCCAAGGACACCAAGCGCCAACGCCACGACAAAAGCCCGGAAACCGGTCATCTGGATATCCTCAACTACCGAAGCCGGACGAGATCACGGTCACGCCGCGGCGGTTCCGCGAATAGCAGGCCTCGTTCGAGCAGACCTCGACCGGGCGTTCCTTGCCATAGCTGACCGTGCGCATCCGGTTCGGGCTGATCCCCTGGCTGATAAGGAATTCCTGAACCGAATTTGCCCGCCGCGCCCCCAGCGCAAGGTTGTATTCCCGCGTGCCCTGTTCGTCCGCATGACCTTCGATGATGATCTGGTAGTCGCGGTTCGTGGTCAGCCAGCGCGCCTGTTGCGCCAGGGTATCGCGCGCCTCGGGGGAAAGGGTGCTCTGGTCCACGGCGAAAAAGACGCGGTCGCCCACGGTTTGCTGGAAATAGGCCGGCGAGGTCGGGTCGCTTGCGTTGCCCAGCCCGCCCGAGCTTACGTCGCCATAGCCGCTGCCGGGGCCAAAACCACCCGTGCCGTCACCCGCACCGCCGGATCCTGCACCAAAGCGGTTGGCATTGCTGCAGGCGGCAACAGCCAGCACGGCAACCAGAAGAAGAGATTTCGTAATATAGCGCATCGGATGTTCCTGTGTTGAAGCCAGCGACCCCGCCTGCGGCACCATAGCACCGGGGCGAGGCGTTGGAAATGAACCCTGCGTTACGGCAGAAGCGGCGACCAGGCCGGATCGGAGGACGGGCCTTCGGTCGGGATGCGGCGCAGGTTGCGGCCGCTGATATCGACCGAGAAGAGCGCCGGCTGACCGCCCTCACCCGCTGTTTCGCGCGTGAACATGATGACCCGGCCATTGGGCGCCCAGGTCGGACCTTCGTCAAGGAAGGACGCCGTCAGCAGCCGTTCCTCGCTGCCATCGGTGCGCATCACGCCGATGTGGAACCGCCCCTGATGCTGCTTGGTAAAGGCGATCATGTCGCCCCGCGGCGACCAGACCGGCGTCGCATAGCGTCCCTGCCCACCGCTGATGCGGCGCGGCTCTCCGCCCGAAGCGGACATCACGTAGAGCTGCTGCGTGCCGGACCGGTCGGATTCGAACACGATCTGGCGGCCATCGGGCGAATAGCTGGGTGCCGTTTCGATGGAAGGGGTCGTCGTCAGCCGCGACCGCTGCCCGCTGCGCAGGTCGAGCGTGTAGATATCGGTGTTGCCGCCGGTCGCCATCGAAAAGACCACGGTCTGGCCATCGGGCGAAAAGCGCGGCGCAAAGGTCATCGTGCCGGGCTGCTCGTCGAGCGCGCGACGCGACATGGTCGCCACGTCCAGCAGATAGATGCGGGGAAAGCCGCTCTCGTAAGAGGTGTAGAGGATGCGGTCGCCGGTGGGCGAAAAGCGCGGCGCGATCACGATCGAATTGCTGTCGGTCAGGTACTGCACATTCGCGCCGTCCTGATCCATGACAGCCAGCCGCTTGCGGCGGTCGTTCTTGGGGCCGCTTTCCGAGACAAAGACGACGCGGCTGTCAAAATAGCCTCCTTCGCCAGTGATCCGGCTATAGACCGCGTCCGACACCTTGTGCGCCATGCGCCGCCAGCTTTGCGCCGAGCCGCCGAACTGAAGGCCCTCACCCAAGGGCTGGCCGGACACGACATCGTAAAGCCGGAACTTGACGTTCAGTCGCCCCGATCCGTCGACCGAGACCGCGCCCGTGACCAGCGCTTGGGCATTGATGGCCCGCCAGTCCGGATACTGCACCGGCGCCTCGAAGCTCGTGATGCGTCCGATATGCGCGCTGGCCGGAATTTCACGAAACAGCCCGGTATTGGTGAGGTTTGCCGCGATCACCCGCGTGATCTGGTCTGCATATTGCGCGGCCGCCGCGTTTTCCGGAATGAAGGCCGGCACTGCAAAGGGCATGGGCTCGATCACACCCTCGGTGATCTCGATCCGCAGGGGTCCTTGCTGGGCCGTGGCCGGAGCTGCCACGCCGGCGAGAACCAGCAGGGCGGCAAGGGCGGGGGCAAGCATGCGGGATAGGGTCATCTGATCCTCTTTCACATACGAGGGAATATGGAAGTCATAACACAGCGGCACGGGAACAGGTCCATCGTCACACCCATCAGCGGAGCCTCATGCCGTTGGGGTCGAAGACGAACTCCACCTCGCGCCACTGTTCGTACTTGTCGGCCGGCAGGGGAAAGCCGTTGGCGCCGCAACGCAGGATGGCCCGGCGCGCGGTCTCGAACGCCTGACGTGCGCCGGCCTCCGACCCGCCGGAATAGCTCAGCATCCGGATCGAACCGGTATCGGGCACGGCATTGCGGCCGATGGTGGCGGCGACGACAACCGTGACCTGCATCGCCTCGGTCGAGAGCGCGCCGACATTCCAGCAGCTTTGCACCGCGATGCGGAACGCATCCCGTTCCCCGCTGGTCAGGGGCGGCCCGACGGGACCCGAGGCATTCGGGGCGGGGTTGTTCCCGGCCTCGGCCACGGCGGCGGCAACCGCATCGGCGATGCTGTCGGTTGCGGGCTGCTGGCGCGGCGGCTCTGGCGTGGGGGGCGTGGGGCGCGGCGTTTCGGGCGGCGTTTCGGGCTGCGGTGCCGTCGCAGTCTGCGCGGGTGCCTCCGGCTGGGGCGTGGGCCGTTGCGGCCGGTTGCGGGGACGAACGCTTGCATCCGGGGCTGCGACCGGCGGGGCAACCGCCGCCTCGGTCGTGTCCGATGTCTCGGTCGCCTCGGTCACGATCTCGGTCGTGGCCTCCTCTGGCGCGGTTGCCTCCTGCGGCGGAAGGGGCGTTTCGGCCGGTGCAGGCTCGGGGTCTGCGGTAACCGCCTCCTGCACCTGCTCGGCGGGGGCCGCGTCGGGCGGGGGCGCGGGCGTCGGATCGGGTGCCACGCGGTCAACAGGGCGCGGCCGGGGACGCGAGTCCACATCCGGCAGCAGCGTCGCCGACGGCACGGCGGGGGCCGCCGCCTCGGGTTCCGGCGCGGGCGCGGGGGGCGTGGGTTCCGGCGGCGGGGCCGGTATGGGCGATTCTGCCACAGGTTCTGCCACGGGCTCCGGCGGCGCGGGCTCCGGCGGCGCGAGTGGCGGCTCCGGCTGAGGATCGGGTTCGCTGGCAGGTTCGGGCGGGGGCGCCGGCGCCGGTTCGGCCGGTTCCGGGTCGGGCGTCGCAGGCGCGGCCGAGGGTTGCTGCGCCGCCTGCTGCAGGGCCGCGAATTCCGCGCCGGTCAGGATGGAAACCTCGGCAACCTCCGGCCGCCGTACCGGGGCAGAGTCGAACATGCCCCCGAACAGCACCCAGAGGATCAGGCCTACATGCCCGATCGCAGAGATTTTCGTTCCCGTATCCATTCGGCCTAGCCGTCGCGTCCGTCGAAGCTGGGGCCGCCCGTATCCGTGACAAGCCCGATGTTGCGGAAACCGCCCGCGTTCAGCGCGCCCATGATCTGCACCACCCGCTCATAGGGGATGGCGCCGTCGGCCCGCAGGTAAACCTTGTCGTCCGCCCGTTCTGCCGCAATCGCCCGCAGCCTTGGGATCAATTCGGTCTCAGACACCTCTGTCGTCTGGATCGTGAGCACGCCATCCGCCGTCAGGGTGATCGCCAGCGGTTCTTCCTGCTCGGTCGGCAGGGCGGTCGCGGCGGTGCGCGGAAGTTCCACCGGCACCCCCACGGTCAGAAGTGGCGCCGCCACCATGAAGATGATCAGAAGCACCAGCATCACGTCCACGAAGGGCGTGACGTTGATTTCCGACATGGCGGCGGGGCGTCTGCGGCGGCGACCGCGCCGCCCGCCATTCCCGCCCCCCTTGATGACCCCCGCGCCCATCGCTCAGGCGTCCAGCTGGCGCGACAGGATGGTCGAGAATTCGTCGGCAAAGGCCTCATACCCCGCGACGATCTTTTCACTGTCGGCCGAGAGCTTGTTGTAGAAGATCACCGCCGGAATGGCGGCGAGCAGGCCGAGCCCGGTTGCCAGCAGCGCCTCGGCGATGCCGGGCGCCACGACGGCAAGGCTCGTGTTCTGCGCGATCGCGATTTCCTCGAACGCGTGCATGATGCCCCAGACCGTCCCGAAAAGACCGATGAAGGGCGCGGTCGAACCAGTTGTCGCGAGGAAGGAAAGCCCGCTGTTGAGATGCTCGCCTTCCTTGGCGATTGCCACATCCATCGACCGGTCGATCCGTTGCTGCGCCCCGGCGATCAGGCGCCCGTCCTGCTTGTGGCTGCGACGCCATTCCAGCATCCCCGCAGCAAAGATCTTGCCCGGGGCCCCGTCCGGCTGCGGGCCGATGCGGTCGAAGAGTTCATCCAGCGGCTCGCCCGACCAGAAGGCCCGGTCAAAGATCGCAGCCTCACGCCGGGCATTGCGCAACGTGATATGCTTCTGGATCGTGATCGCCCATGACCAGAAGGACATGATGATCAGCATTATCATCACCAGCTTGACGGTGATCGTCGCACGCGCAAAAAGTCCGATCATCGAAAAATCGAGATCCTGCGCCATCGTCAGCGTTTCGGTTTCCATCTGCCTGCTCGTTCCCTCTGGCCCGCCGGGCCGCTTGTTGCGGCTCTCTTAGCAGGATTCTAGCTCTTTACGAGGGGGATTGCCAACACATCCGCGTGGGCAGCGTGTGGGCGGTTCAAAGCCCGCGCAGCGCATCGGGCAGACGCAGCGGGGCGCCACTGTCCGAAAGGCAGACAAGCGTCACAAGCGCATGGAAGAGCGGCCGTTCCTCCCGCAGCACCAACTGGTGAAGGACGATGCTTGCCGGGCGCGCCCGTTCGACCGAGGTTTCGACCATCAGCAGGTCATCGAACCGCGCCGGGGAAAGATAATCGGCCTCCAGCCGGCGGACGGCAAAGACGCGCCCATCCTCCGCCTTCATCCGGCGCTGGTCGATGCCGATTTCGCGCACCCACTCGCTGCGCGCCCGCTCGATGAAACGCAGGTAATTCGCGTAATAGACGATCCCGGCAAGGTCCGTATCTTCATAGTAGACGCGACAGGAAAACCGGTGCGTCATGCGGACATCCGCGCGAACAGCCGATAGGCATGGCTTGCGTCGCGGCCTGCGGCCGGCAGCACCGGATCATAGGCGGCGCGGATCACGCCCGCGATTTCGGGCCGCAGGATCACCACCTCGCCCGCGACTGCGAGCGGAGAGTGCACGGCAAACGCCCGGTCCGACCAAAGCAGGATCACCTGCGCCGCCTGCGCAAGCGCGAGGGTCTGCGCCGGCATCGCGGAAAGGTGCGCATCCATCCGGATGAACACAAAGGCCGCACGGATCGCGCCGGCCTGGTCGAAGCGGAACAGGCGGTACTGGTTGGCCCCCTCCAGCCGCGCGACAAGGCTGGCAAGGTCGGGCACAAGGCGGTCGAGATTGGGCGTTTCAGTCAGTTCCCGCCATTCGCGAAAGAAGAAGACCATGAGGTTCGCGCCAAGCTCGGCATCGGTTTCGGCCATACGGTGGCCGGCCAGTGTGACGACCGCCTCGATCGCGCCCTTGACGACCGACAGCGTCGCGTCCTCGACACCAAAGACAACAGGCACGATGGGCCTGCCCCAGCGCGCAAAGGCGTAGCTGCCGTCAGCCCGGGTAAAGAGGGCCGTCACATGCTCGGGCGAGAAGGGGTCAGTCGTCATCCCGCGCCTCCTGCACAGGGCTGAAGAGATCAGGCTGTCCGGCCACACGCGGCATGTCGAGCCCCAGATGACGCCAGGCCTGCGCGGTCAGCATCCGCCCCCGCGGCGTCCGCTGGATCAGTCCCTGTTGCAGAAGGTAGGGCTCGATCACCTCTTCCAGGGCATCGCGGGCCTCGGACAGCGCAGCGGAAAGCGTCTCGATCCCCACCGGGCCACCGCCATAATTCTGCGCGATCAGCGTCAGATACCGACGGTCGGCGCCGTCAAGGCCCACCCGGTCAACCCCCAGACGCGTCAGCGAACTGTCAGCGATGGCCTTGGTGAGCCTCCCGTCGCCCTCGACCAGCGCGAAATCCACAACGCGGCGCAACAGCCGCCCTGCGATCCGGGGCGTTCCGCGGGCACGGCGTGCGATCTCCCTAGGCCCGTCCGGTTCCGCCGGCACGCCGAGCATCCGCGCACCACGGGTCACGATCTCGTTCAGCTCATCCTCGGTATAGAACTGAAGCCGCGTGGGGATGCCGAAACGGTCCCGCAGCGGCGTCGTCAGAAGGCCGAGCCGCGTCGTCGCGCCCACCAGCGTAAAGGGCGGCAGGTCGATGCGCACCGTACGCGCCGCCGGCCCCTCGCCGATCACCAGGTCCAGCGCAAAATCCTCCATCGCGGGATAGAGTACCTCCTCGACCACGGGGGAAAGGCGGTGGATCTCATCAATAAAAAGCACGTCGCGCGGTTCGAGATTGGTGAGGATCGCCGCCAGATCGCCCGCCTTGGCCAGCACCGGACCCGAGGTCATCCGGAAGCCCACGCCCAGTTCGCGCGCCATGATCTGCGCAAGCGTCGTCTTGCCGAGACCGGGCGGGCCATAGAACAGCGTGTGATCCATCGCCTCGCCGCGCATCCGGGCGCTTTCGATGAAGATGCGCAGGTTGGCCCGGGCCTCTGCCTGCCCGATGAACTCTTCCAGCCGCTGCGGGCGCAGGGCGCGGTCGGCATCCTCGGGCTGGGCCTCGGGGCGCAGGGTCGGATCGGGCGTAGAGGTCTCGGAGCGGGCCATCATCTATCCCTTGGGCGCGAGCAGGCGCAGCGCGGCGCGGATCAGGGCGGGCGTGCCGGCCTCGGGCTCGGACCCCGACGCCTGAGCGACGGCACTGGCCGCGTCGCCATGGGAATAGCCAAGATTGATCAGGGCCGAAAGCGCCTCGGCGCTGGCTGCCGGGGCGGGGAGGTTTTGCGGCGGGGCAGCCGGTGCCGCGACCTCGGGCAGATCGCCTGCATCGCCCGTGTCGATCACCGCTGCGGCGGGGGCAGTCACAGCCATGGCCATCAGCCCAGGTGCCTTGTTCTTGAGTTCCAGCACCACGCGCTGCGCGATCTTGGGGCCGATACCGGGTGCGGCGCGCACCGCATTCCAGTCGCCAAGCGCAATTGCCCGCCCGACCCCATCCGCCCCAAGCGTCGAGAGGATCGCCATCGCCGCCTTGGCCCCCACCCCCTGAACCCCCATCAACAGGCGGTGCCATTCCTTTTCCAGAAGCGTCGGGAACCCGAAGAGCTGCAACAGATCCTCGCGCACCAGCAGTTCGGTATAAAGCGCTATGGCAGCGCCCGGTGCAGGAAGCTGCGCCAGTGTCCGGTCCGAGACGTGGACGATGTAGCCCACCCCGCGCACGTCGATCAGGACATGATCGGACCCGCGATATTCAAGCCGCCCGGCGATCCGCCCGATCACGCGCCCGCCCTCCGCAGCGCGCTGTCGAGCCGCCCCGCCGATTGCAGATGGAACGCGTGGCAGATCGCGATGGCCAGCGCGTCTGCCGCGTCGGCCCCCGCGATTTCGACCCCCGGAAGCTGCAGCCGTACCATGTGGTCGACCTGAACCTTGGCGGCATGGCCGACGCCCACGACCGTTTTCTTGACGGCATTCGGGGCATATTCGCCCACAGCCAGACCCGCCTGCGCGGGAACCAGCAGGGCGACACCCCGCGCCTGCCCCAGCTTGAGCGTCGCGACCGCGTCCTTGTTCACGAATGTCTGCTCGACCGCCGCGGCATCGGGGCCGTAGCGACCGATGATCGCCGACAACTGCGCATGAAGCGACAGTAGCCGTTCGGCCAGCACATCCCCCGCCGAGTGGCAGATGCCGTTCGCGACATGGCTGAGCCGGGAACCCGCGACGTCGATGATTCCCCAGCCCATGTTCCGAAGCCCCGGGTCTATCCCCATTACGCGCATCCTGCCCCCGCCGCCCGTTTCTCGTGTTGCTTTTCTGACGCAGCTAGCACGAAATAGGAACATTCGCCACAAGAAAGCCTGTGACGCGATCCCGTCCAACGACCCCGAAAAGGCCGGAATCCGACGCTTGGCAGCGCTGAAACGGCATGTTTTCCGCGCGAGGACCGGCGCGGTCAGAGCCATGCAGAATGCGCAGGGAAGCCTTGCGCCGGGTGCGCTTGCTTACACAAACCGCTGCATCTATGTGCCGATCCGTAAGCAGGATGCTTCAAAAAACATCACCCTGAAAAGGACGAAAATCATGGCCACGTTTGAGCCGACCCGCACCGCCCCCTTTGGCGCAATCGCCGTATTGCGCATCGTTCAACTGTTTGAAGCCGGCATCAGCCGCCTCTCGGACTGGAATCAGGTCCGTGTTACCCGCAAGGAACTGTCGCGCCTTACCGACCGGGAACTGGACGATATCGGTCTGTGCCGCTCTGACATCGAATTTGTCAGCGCCCGCCGCACCGCCTGAGCAAATTCAGGATCCGAATTGAAAGGCCGCGCCCGGTCCCGGGACGCGGCCTTTTGTTTCGGGCCGGATCGGTCACTTGCGGCGCAACACAAGTGTCGCCCATTCGCCGATATCCTCGCGGCTATCCAGATCAAACCCGGCAGTCAGGTAGGCGGCGATCACCTCTGCAGCCTGTTCGACCAGGAGGCCGGAGAGGATCGCGTAACCTTTGGGGCCTATATGCGCAGCCATTTGCGGCGCAAGCTCGACCAGCGGTCCTTTCAGAATATTGGCAAACACGAGATCGAAGGGCGCAGCAGCCTTCAGCTCGGGATGTTCAAAGCCTGCCGCCTCGACGCAACGCACCCGGCCCTCCAGCCCGTTGGCCAGCACATTCGCCTCGGCGACCTCGACCGCCACCGCGTCGATGTCGCTTGCAAGGACAGGGTCCGGCCAGATCCGCGCCGCGGCCATGGCAAGAACGGCCGTCCCGCATCCGATATCGACAACATTCCGCGCCACCACACCTGCGCGATCCAGCCGGTCAAGCGCGCGCAGACAACCCTGCGTCGTGCCGTGATGCCCCGTGCCAAAGGCCATCGCGGCCTCGATCAGCAGCGAGACCGAACCTTCGGGTACCTTGTCGGCATCGTGGCTACCATAGACGAAGAACCGCCCGGCCTCGACGGGCGAAAGTTCGCGGCGCACCTTGGCGACCCAGTCGATATCGGGCAGTTCAGACACCGCGAAGGGTTGTGCCGTATGGATGGCCGCCAGCAGGGCAAGCCCCGCCTGATCGGGGGCCTCGGTGAAATAGCCGCCCACTTCCCACCGGCCCGAGCCGTCCTCGATCTCGAAGACGCCGACGCCCGACGGCTCCGGCTCCATGGCTTCCATCGCCTCCGCCAGGGCACGGGCCGGTTCTTCGCCGGCAAGCGTGGTCAGCGCGCTGTAGGTGGGCATGGGCAATCTTTCCTGAAGAGACTGGGGCGGCGCGGGCGGGGATATCCCCCGCCCGCCCCCGGGTCAAGAAGCCACGCCCGTGCCGATCGGGCAGGTCACGCCGGTGCCGCCGATGCCGCAATACCCTGCCGGATTCTTGGCGAGGTATTGCTGGTGATAATCCTCGGCGAAAAAGAAGGTAGGGGCGTCCAGGATTTCGGTCGTCACGGGCCCGAAGCCCGCATCGCGCAGGCGGTTCGAATAGGTCTGACGGCTGGCCTCTGCCGCGTCGCGTTGCGCGTCATCATAGACATAGATGCCCGAACGATACTGCGTGCCCAGATCATTGCCCTGCCGCATTCCTTGGGTCGGATCATGGTTTTCCCAGAACACCCGCAAAAGATCCTCATAGCTGATCCGGGCGGGGTCATAGATCACCCGCACGACCTCATTGTGACCGGTCTGGCCGGTGCAGACCTCTTCATAGGTCGGATTGGGCGTGAAGCCGCCGGCATAGCCGACGACCGTCAGCCAGACGCCCGGCAACTGCCAGAAGACACGCTCCACCCCCCAGAAACAGCCCATGCCGAACATCGCCTCGGCATAGCCTGCGGGCACCTCTGCCTTGATCGGCAGGTCCGAGAGGAAGTGCCGCTCGGCCGTCGGGATCTGCGTCGGACGCCCGGGAAGGGCGGCGTCGGGCGCGACCATCTCCATCTTCTTGCGGTTCAGCGTGAACATGCGATGCTCCTTTTCTGTCGCCTCGGGATATAGGTAGTCCCGTCCCCGACCGCCAGCCCGCCCGCAACGCGACGTCAGGCTTTCCTTCCGGCGCGGAAGCGGGATGATCGCACGGGTCTGGGGGACAACGGAGGACAGCATGGATGACATCGTGATCCTGAGCGGGGCGCGAACCGCCATCGGCAGCTTTGGCGGCGCGCTGTCGGACATGGCGCCGCCGGAACTGGGTGCGGTCGCGGCACGGGCGGCGCTGGACCGGGCGGGTCTCGACCCAAGGCAGGTCGGGCATGTGATCTTTGGCCATGTCATCAATACCGCCCCCCGCGACATGTATCTGTCGCGCCTTGCGGCATTGGCCGCCGACGTGCCCGAGTCGGTTCCGGCCATGAACGTGAACCGGCTTTGCGGGTCCGGCGTGCAGGCGGTGGTATCCGCGGTGCAGGCGCTGGCGCTCGGCGATGCCGATTTCGCACTGGCCGGCGGCGCCGAAACCATGAGCCGCGCGCCCTATCTCGTGCCGGCGGCGCGCTGGGGGCAAAAGATGGGCGATATACGCGCCACCGACATGATGCTTGGCGCGCTCACCTGTCCCTTGGGCAGCGGGCATATGGGGATCACGGCGGAAAACATCGCCCGTGAACAGGGGATCAGCCGGACCGAACAGGATGCCTTTGCAGCCGAAAGCCAGCGTCGCGCGGCCCTGGCCATCACTGAAGGCCGCTTTGCCAGCCAGATCGTCCCGGTCGAGATCGAGACGCGCAAGGGGACGCAGGTCTTCGACCGGGACGAGCATCCGAAACCGACCACGCCCGAGGCGCTGGCGGCCCTGCCGCCGGCCTTCCAGAAGGACGGAACGGTGACGGCGGGCAATGCCTCAGGCATCAATGACGGGGCCGCGGCCATCGTTCTGGCACGCAGCGACGCCGCATCGCGGGCGGGGCTGCACCCCGTGGCGCGGGTCATCGGCTATGCCCATGCGGGCGTCGCACCACGGGTGATGGGCCTTGGGCCCATCCCGGCGGTCGAGGCGCTTTGCGCCCGCACATGGCTGGAACTGTCCGATTTCGACGTAATCGAATCCAATGAGGCCTTTGCCGTTCAGGCGCTGGCGGTGAACAAGGGGCTGGGCCTCGACCCCGCGCGTGTGAACCCGAACGGGGGCGCCATCGCGTTGGGGCATCCCGTGGGGGCGACGGGCGCGATCCTCGTGGTCAAGGCGATCCATGAACTCCATCGCACCGGGGGGCGTCGCGCGCTCATCACCATGTGCATCGGCGGCGGCCAAGGCATCGCACTGGCGCTGGAGCGGGTCTAACCCTCGCGCAGAAAGACGGGGCGGTCGGGTGTGGACAGGTCCGGTGCGTGGTGATACCCGCCGCTGTCGAACTCGGCCAGCGCCGCCGGATCGGTCAGGCGGTTCTCGACGATGAACCGGGCCATCGCGCCCCGCGCCTTCTTGGCATAGAAACTGACGATTTTCGGAACCCCCGCCCGCAGTTCCATGAAAGCCGGCGTGATAACAGGACGGTCCAGCGCGCCGGGTAGGACCGCCGAGAAATATTCGACCGAGGCGCAGTTCACGATCACGCCTGCGCCTGCCTCTGCGGCCGCGGCGCTCAGCGCCTTTGCCAGCCGGTCGCCCCAGAAATCGTAAAGCGTCGCACCGCGCCGGTTGCGCAGCCTGCTGCCCATTTCCAGCCGGTAGGGCTGGATGCGGTCCAGCGGGCGCAAAAGGCCGTAAAGCCCGGACAGGATGCGCAGATGGTCCTGTGCCCAGCGCAAGGCATCGGCACCCAGTGTCCGGGCCTCCAGCCCGGCATAGGTGTCGCCGGCAAAGGCGAAGGCGGCCGGCCGGGTATCATCGGGCAAGGGCGCCGCCTGAAACGACGCAAAGCGGTCGCGGTTCAGCCGTGCCAGATCCTCGCTGATGTGCATCAGCTTGCGCAGCCCGCCCAGATCGAGGCCGCGCGCCACCCCGGCGAGTTCCTGCGCCTCGGCCGGAAAGGCCGGATCGGTCGCCTCGACCGCCGGGGGTTCCGACCAGTCGAGCCTTTTGGCCGGTGAGATCACCACAAGCATCGTCTAATCCTGTTCTTCCTTCACGGCGGCAAGAAACGCGGGGCCGAACCGTTCGGCCCGGCGTTCGCCCAGAATCCTTCCCATTGCCGCCGCGTCGCGCGGGCGCAGTTCCGCGACGCGCGCAAGCAGGGACGACGGGCAGGAAAGGGGTTTCGCGGAACCGTCCTCTCCGCGTGCAAGATCGGACTGGATCGCCTGCAGCCGGTCATAGAGGCTCGCCGCGGGCCGCCCAGCCAGCCGCCGCCGGCTCGGATGCGGCGCGGGCACGTCGGCGCCGGTGATGACCTCCAGAAAGGCGGCGCCATAGCTTTCGAGCTTCTTCATGCCAACGCCGCTGATCCGGGCCATGTCATCAAGCGTCCGGGGCCGCCGCTCGGCCATCTCGATCAGCGTCCGGTCGGTAAAGATGACATAGGCGGGCACGCGGGCGGCCTCGGCCAGCGCCCGGCGCTTGGCCTTGAGCGCCGAGAGGAGCGGCGCGTCCTCATCGGCCACCAGCGCCTTGACCACGGGGCGAGCGGCCGATTTTTCGACTGTATCCTCGCGTAGCATGATCTCTGCCTCGCCGCGCAGGATCGGGAGCGCCGCGTCGGTCATCCGCAGGGCGCCGTGGCGCCCCGGATCGGGGCGCAGCAGATCGCGGCCCATCATCTGGCGAAAGACCGCCTGCCAGGCCGGGCGCGGCAGGTCCCGACCCACCGCAAAGGTCGGAAGGGTGTCATGGCCCCTCTCCTTGACCTTCGGCGTGGCGTTTCCGGTCAGGATGTCGATCAGATGACCTGTGCCGAACCATTCCCCGGTTCGCAGAACGGCGGACAGGGCCTTGCGCACGGGCTGCGTCGCGTTGAACAGTCGCGCGGGAAAGCGGCACATGTCGCAATTCCCGCAGGGTTCGGCCGCTTCACCGAAATAGCCAAGCAGGACCTGCCGCCGGCATCCTGTCGCCTCGGCCAGCCCCAGAAGCGCGTTGAGCCGCGCGTGATCGGCTGCGCGCCGTTCCTCGGGCGCGGGGCTTTCGTCGATCTGGGTGCGGCGCAGCCGGATATCCTCGGGACCATAGAGCGTCATCGTCTCGGCCGGGGCGCCATCGCGACCGGCGCGGCCGATTTCCTGGTAATAGCCCTCGATCGACTTGGGCAGATCGGCATGGGCGACCCAGCGGATATCCGGCTTGTCGATCCCCATGCCGAAGGCGATGGTCGCCACGACGATCAGCCCGTCCTCTTGCTGAAAACGGCGCTCGACCGTGCGACGCTCGATCGGGTCCATCCCGCCGTGATAGGCGCAGGCGAGGTGACCCGCCTCTTCCAGCGCGGCAGCGAGGGTCTCGGTCTTGGCGCGCGTTGCGCAGTAGACGATGCCGGACTGCCCCTTGCGCGCCGCCGCAAAGGACAGGATCTGGCGGCGCGGACTTTCCTTGATCGCGAAGGCGAGGTGGATGTTCGGCCGGTCGAACCCCCGCAGGAATATCTGCGGCTGGTCCCCGCCGAACAGGCGCGCGACGATCTCGGCGCGGGTTTCTTCATCCGCCGTGGCGGTAAAGGCCGCAAGCGGCACGCCAAGGCTGCGGCGCAGTTCACCGATGCGCAGGTAGTCCGGGCGGAAATCATGCCCCCACTGGCTGACGCAATGCGCCTCATCGACCGCGATGAGGGTACAGTTCATCCGGCGCAAAAGGCCCAGCGTCCCGCTGGCCGCGAGCCTCTCCGGCGCCATGTAGAGAAGCTTGAGCCGTCCCTCATCAAGCGCCGCAAAGACGGCCTCGTTCTCGTCCTCGGTATTGGCCGAGGTAAGCGCCCCCGCCTCGATCCCGACCTCATTGAGGGCGCGGACCTGATCGCGCATCAGCGCGATGAGCGGCGAGATCACAAGCGTCACGCCTTCCCGGCAAAGCGCGGGCAGCTGATAGCAGAGCGACTTGCCCCCGCCGGTCGGCATGATCGCAAGCGTGTTCTGGCCGGCGCGCACAGCCTCGACGATCTCTGCCTGACCGGGACGGAAGCAGGGGAATCCGAAGACAGAGGCAAGCAGCCCCTCGGGTGTGACGACGGCGCTGTCCAAGGTTCAGTAATAGACCGGCACGTTATTCGCGAGGATGATGCGGATCGCCATGATCCCCAGCAGCACCACCAGCGGCGCAAGATCAAGCCCGCCCATCGGCGGCAGAATGTTGCGGATGCGGCTGTAAAGCGGTTCGAGCAGACGGCTGAGCCCGTCCCAGATCTGCCCCACGACCGGCTGGCGCGGGTTGAGCACGTTGAAATTGATGAGCCAGCTCAGAATGACATGGGCGATGACGATGAACCAAAGCACATCGAGAAGCACGTTGAGGATCTGCAGAAGCGAATACATGGGCTGCCCTTGGCCGGAAACATCTGCGTCCAGAGGTATCGCCGCAGCGCCGCGAGGGCAACCGTTTCCGCCACGTCTGTCTTGACCTTGGCGTCGCATCGGGCGACCCACATCCCCAACATCCCGGAAAACCGCCCGGAGGAGCCGATGTACCCGTTCATCCGCCTGTTCAAGGAAGCCCGCGCCGCGCGGCACCTGCCGGCCCTGCCTCTGCTTGGGACGCATGTGTCGCATCACATCTGCTGGCCGTGGGATCTCGATCCCTGGGTCGAGTTGAACAACGGGCGCACCCTGACGCTTTATGACCTTGGGCGGGTCCCGTTCGGACGGCGCATCGGGTTGGAAGCCGCGCTGCGGGCGCAGAGATGGGGAATAACCGTCGCGGGCAATTCGCTTCGTTACCGGCGGCGGGTCCGGGCCTTTGACCGGCTGGAAATGCGGACGCGCTGCCTGGGATGGGATGCGCGCTTTTTCTATATCGAGCAAAGCATGTGGAAGCACGGGGAATGCACCAGCCACATGCTGCTGCGCAGCGCCGTCACACGCCGCGAGGGGATCGTGCCGCCTGCGGAGGTTCTGGCCACCCTTGGCCACCCGACCGAAGGCCCGCCCCTGCCCGGCTGGGTGCAGGCCTGGATCGAGGCCGACGCGCAGCGTCCCTGGCCGCCCGAACGGACCGGCTGATCGGCGGTTGCGCCACGCGCGCCTTTGGCGTTCTATCGCCGCGGACACATCAGGGACGGGCGGCGGGATGGGCAGGACGAACCAAAGGCGCATCTGGGGCTGGTATTTTTTCGACTGGGCCAACCAGCCCTACAACACCCTCCTTCTGACCTTCATCTTCGGCCCCTATTTCGCCAGCGCGGTGGCGAGCGATCCGGTCCGCGGCCAGGAGATCTGGGGCTGGATGCTGTCGGCGACCGGGCTCTGCATCGCGCTTCTGGCACCGCTGCTGGGCGCGATCGCGGATAGTGGCGGCAAGCGGCGGCCGTGGATCGTCCTGTGGTCGGCACTTTACCTCGGCGGCTCCTTTGCGCTCTGGTGGGCCGTGCCGGGGATGGATAACACGCTGCCGATCCTGCTTGCCTTTGCAGTGGGCATGATCGGACTGGAATTTGGCATCATATTCACGAATGCAATGCTGCCCGACCTCGCCCCCCGTTCCGAGATCGGGCGCGTTTCGGGGTCCGGCTGGGCCTTTGGCTATGTGGGCGGCGTCCTGTCGCTGGCGGTCATGCTGCTGCTTCTGGCCGAGAACGATGCTGGCGTGACGCTGATCGGCCAGCCGCCCGCCCTGGGACTCGACCCCGGGATGCGGGAAGGGACGCGGGCGGTCGGCCCGTTCACGGCGCTCTGGTATCTGGTGTTCGTGATCCCCTTTTTCCTGTGGGTGCCCGAGACGGGCAAGGGGCGCCTGCCACCCGATGCGCTGCGGCGCGGGATCACCGATCTGGCCCGCACCTTGCGCAGCTTGCCACGCCGCACCAGTCTTTCGGCCTGGCTCGGTTCCTCGATGCTTTATCGGGATGCGTTGAACGGAATCTACGCCTTTGGCGGGATCTATGCGGCCGGTGTCCTGGGCTGGAGCATCGTGCAGATCGGCGTCTTCGGCATCATGGCGGCGATCACCGGTGCCATCTTTTGCTGGATCGGCGGACGCGCGGACCGCCGCCTTGGCCCGCGCCCGGTCATCGTCACGTCCATCCTTGCGCTGATCGGTGTCTGTCTGGTCGTTGTCCTGACGGACCGCAGCCGGGTTCTGGGCCTTCCTGTGGCAGAAGGATCGTCCCTTCCCGACATCGTGTTCTATATCTGCGGCGGGCTGATCGGCGGGGCGGGCGGCGCGCTTCAGGCGGCCTCGCGCACGATGATGGTGCATCAGGCCGACCCGGCCCGCATGACCGAGGCCTTCGGTCTTTATGCGCTGTCGGGCAAGGCGACGGCGTTCCTTGCCCCCGCGCTGGTCGCGGCGACAACGGCGATCACAAATGATCAGGGGATGGGGGTCTTGCCGCTGATGGGGCTTTTTATCCTGGGGCTTGTGTTGCTAGTCTGGGTAAAACCGGAGGGAGAGGGGACAAAGCCATGGCACGCGCCGGAACCGCGCTGACCACATTCGTGCAGGGGGCCGCCGCGCTTGGACTTTGCCTTGCGATCGCCCTGCCGCAATCCGCTGCGGCCGAGCCCCTGGCCAACCAGCTTTTCGGCGCCCATCGCGGCCCGTCCCCGCATCAGCCCGCCGCGATCGGCAGCTATGCCCGCGGCTGCGCGGCGGGGCTTGTCCAGATGCCCGAAACGGGGCCCTATTGGCAGGCCATGCGGCTGAGCCGCAACCGCAACTGGGGCCATCCCGAGATGATCCAGTTCCTTGCGGACCTGAGCTATACCGCAAGCCTGCTGGGCTGGAACGGGCTTTATCTGGGCGATATCAGCCAGCCGCGCGGCGGCCCCATGACATCGGGTCATAACAGTCACCAGATCGGGCTCGATGCCGATATCTGGATGCTGCCGCCCGCCAGGCTCGATCTCAGCGTCGCCGAGCGGGAGCGGATCAGCTCCATCTCGGTCCGGACCGACGATCAGCGCAGCATCAACCGGAACTGGACACCCATCCATCACGAAATCATGCGCCGCGCGGCAGGCGATCCAAGGGTGGACCGCATCTTTGTCGCCGCTGCCGTCAAGATCGAGATGTGCCGCACCGCGACCGCTGCCGACACTCCTTGGCTGCAAAAGATACGCCCCATCGCCGGCCATAACACGCATTTTCATGTGCGGCTGCGCTGCCCCGCGGGATCGACCACATGCGTTCCACAGACGCCGACGGTTGCCGAACTTTCACAGAATGGAAATGGATGCGACGAAACGCTGCAATGGTGGGTCACGGATTTCCTGAACCCGCCGAGGGTCGAGCGCCCCACGACACCGCCGCCGCCACGCGAGCGCGGTCCACGGGAATTCGTCATGGCCGATCTGCCCGCGCAATGTTCCGAGGTTGTCTCGGCGCGCTAGCCGTTCTGCTTTGCGCAGGCGGCGCCATTGCACAGACTGCGGAACATGCGGCGACTGTAATCTGGCCCGCCGAGGCGCATGGCTTCGGCGGCTTTTCAGCGATCGAGGTCAGCGGAAACGGCCGGGATTTCATCGCCGTCTCGGATCGTGGGGCCATCCTTACGGGAAGCTTTGATCGTGACGCGGTGGGGAATATCACGGCCATCGCCAGTACGCCGCCGATGATGCTGCGGGGCACGGACGGCACGCCACTTCCTGAACACGCAAGGGATGCCGAGGGCATTGCGGTTGACGGCGCCGGCCGCATCCTGATTTCGTTTGAAGGCGTCCACCGCATTTTCCGCTACGATGATCCCCGCGGGCCGGCCACGGCCCTGCCCGTGCCAGATGAATTTGCCCGCTTCCCCGCGAACGGCTCGCTTGAGGCGCTTGCCATCGATGCGGACGGTATGATCCTCACGCTGCCGGAACAAAGCGATGACCCCCGCGGCTTTCCGGTTTTTGTCTTTGCAGATGACGTCTGGCGGCAGCCGTTCCATGTTCCGCGGTTGGGCCGCTTTCTTCCCGTGGGCGCGGATTTCGGGCCGGATGGCCATCTTTACCTGCTTGAACGCGACTTCAGCCTGCTTGGCGGCTTTGCCTCACGCGTCCGGCGGTTCGAGATCGGGCAGGGCCGGTTGGAGGGCGGCGAGATCCTCCTGCAAAGCCGGCGCGGCCAGCATGACAACCTCGAAGGGATCTCGGTCTGGGCCGATCCCGCCGGAGGCCTGCGCCTGACCCTTATCGCCGACGACAACTTTTTCCGCCTGCAGCGGACCGAGATCGTGGAATACCGGCTTGCGCCCTGAAGCGTCGGGCCATCGCGGGGCTTGAACGGGGCATGCCGCAGGTGTAAGGGGGCGCCTTGCCCATAAGGGCCAAGTTCTCCGCTACCTTGTCAAAACGGACCGCATCCATGTCCCGCACCCATATTCCCGGCATTCTTGCCATGGCCGCGACGGTCGTCGCCTCCAACATCCTTGTCCAGTTCCTGTTCGGAGACTGGCTGACCTGGGGGGCGTTCACCTACCCGATCGCCTTTCTGATCACCGACGTCATGAACCGCGTCTATGGCCCCGCAGTTGCCCGCCGCGTCGTCTTTGCGGGCTTTGTGGTGGGCATCGTCTGCTCGCTGATCGGGACCCAGATTCACGGTGAGTTCGGCCCGCTTGTCACATTGCGGATCGCCATCGGCTCGGGCACCGCGTTTCTTGTCGCGCAGCTTCTGGACGTCGCGATCTTTGACCGGCTGCGCGACGGGCGCTGGTGGCGCGCGCCGCTGGCCTCGACGCTTGTCGGAAGCTCTGTCGATACTGCCCTTTTCTTCAGCATCGCGTTTTCTTCTGCCCTTGTTTTCATCGAGCCTTCGAATGACGTTTCCTGGGCTGCGGAAACGCTTCCGCTCATCGGAATGGGGCCCGAGGTGCCGCTTTGGGTGTCGCTGGCCTTTGCGGATTGGCTTGTAAAGCTGACGCTGGCACTTTTGGCGCTGATCCCCTTCCGGGTGATCGTGGGGCAGTTAACTCAAAAACCTGCGTAAATAACCCTTGCCAAACACAATATCTGTGCCACCATTTCCTTATTGCAACTCATCAGAAAGGAGGTGGTCCAGTGTCTAGAGTGATATTGGAGAGAGGTGTCAGAACAGTCAGGAGGATGGTCGCCTGAGGGCAGCCCCTGTGGGAGACCCAACCCTGATTGGGCCACGTCTCTAACTGGCCCATCTCCTTGAACTCGGGGGTCGCCCAACGGGCGACCCTTTTACTTGAATTCGCCGCCCGTTCCTTCATCACTTGCACCATGCTGCGCGTCACCGACCAGATCGTCATCCAACCCTGGGAAATGACCGAGACCTTCAGCAGGTCGTCGGGTCCTGGCGGTCAGAACGTCAACAAGGTCGAGACGGCGGTGGAACTGCGGTTCGAGGCCGCGCGATCCCCCAACCTTCCGCCGCCGGTCAAGGCACGGCTGCGACGGCTGGCAGGGCGGCGCTGGACGCAGGATGGCGCGATCATCATCCGGGCCGAAGAAACCCGCAGTCAAGCGCGCAACCGTGAAATCGCGCGCCAGCGGCTGGTCGAGTTGATCACGGCTGCCCTGGTCGCGCCAAAGCGTCGGGTCGCAACGCGCCCCACCCTTGCCAGCCAGAGGCGCAGGGTCGAGACAAAACAGCGGCGCGGCTCGGTCAAGGCCATGCGCGGACAGGTAGACCCCGCGGAAGATTGAGATACCGGCTGGAACATGCCGATCACCCACACGTTACGAAACCATTGCAGGACGACAATAACAACAACAAGACAGGCATTCCGATGATCCAGACCCGACTTGCCAAGGCCTTGCGCGATGTGGTCGCCCCCATGATGACCCGGCCCAACTACATCCAGACTGCGGCGCTCTGCCTGCGGGAAAAGGCAGGGCGCAAAGAGGTGCTCCTGATCCGCTCGCTGGGCACGGGGCGCTGGATCCTGCCGAAAGGCTGGCCGATGGATGGACGTACGCTCGCCGAGGCCGCGTTGCAGGAAGCCTGGGAAGAGGCCGGGGTCCGCGGCTCGGTCCTGCCGGAACCGGTGGGTCAGTACACCTATCTCAAGATCGCGCAGGGCGGCGTGCCCCTGCCGACCGAGGTGCATGTGTTTCCGGTCAAGGTGGATAGCCTCTCCGGCGATTTCCCCGAAGGCGCGCGGCGCAAGCGCAAATGGGTTCCGGTAAAGCGCGCGGCTGAACTGGTCGATGAGCCCGGCCTGAAGGCGCTTTTGTCGGCGCTGTGAGACCGCCGCGAGACGATATGTTGGGTCGATTGGGGTTGCCCACCGTCTGGAACCGGGCTACCTCGCGCCGCGTAACAGTTTCATGACAGATAAACCTGCCCCGTGACCGAACAGCCCGTCAACCAGTGGAAGACACTGGACAAGGACCTGAACCGCATCAACCTGCTGGAACAGACCGCAGGTTATGTGTCGCGTCCGCTGGTCGCGCCGGGAATTGCGCTGTGCTTCGTGCTGCTTGTCATCGTGGCGGCCTCGCTTCTTGTGGGCCAGAGCCCGGCGGCCCTTGTCGTGGTCGCGGCCGCCGCGCTCGGGGCCTACATGGCGCTCAACATCGGCGCGAACGATGTGGCGAACAACATGGGTCCGGCGGTGGGTGCAAATGCCCTTACCCTGGGGGGGGCGCTGCTCATTGCCGCCGTGTTCGAGACATTGGGCGCCCTTCTGGCCGGGGGCGATGTCGTAGGCACGATCTCGGGGGGGATCGTCGCGCCGGAAAGCCTTGCCGACCAGCAGGTCTTTGTCTGGGCGATGATGTCGGCACTGGTCGCCGCGGCGCTCTGGATCAACCTCGCGACCGTGCTGGGGGCCCCCGTTTCCACGACACATTCGGTGGTCGGCGGGGTGATGGGCGCGGGCATCACTGCGGCGGGACTCGCCGCCGTCAACTGGGGCATGATGGGCCGGATCTCGGCCAGTTGGGTCATTTCGCCGTTGATGGGGGGCGTGATTGCAGCACTCTTTCTAGCCTTCATCAAAGCCTACATCATCTACCGCGACGACAAGATCGCCGCCGCCCGCCGCTGGGTGCCCGTTCTGATCGGGATCATGGCGGGCGCCTTTGCGACCTATCTGTCCATCAAGGGCCTCAACCATCTCTTCCAGATCACGCTCGCGCGGGCGGCGTTGATCGGGGGGGCTATCGGACTTCTCACCACCCTGGCGATGTTCCCGGTGATCCGCCGCCAATCCGAAGGGATGGAGAACCGCAAGAAGTCTCTCAAGAAGCTCTTTGCGATCCCGCTCGTGATTTCCGCAGCGCTGCTGTCCTTTGCCCATGGCGCGAATGACGTTGCGAATGCGGTGGGACCGCTGGCCGCGATTGTCCATGCTGTCGGCTCGGGCGATGTCGGGGGGCAGGTGGCGATCCCCTTCTGGGTGATGGCGATCGGGGCTGCGGGGCTTTCGTTCGGACTGGTTCTTTTTGGCCCCCGCCTGATCCGGATCGTGGGCAGCCAGATCACCAAGCTCAACCCGATGCGCGCCTATTGCGTCTCGCTCGCCGCTGCGATCACGGTGATCCTGGCGAGCTGGCTGGGGCTTCCCGTCAGTTCCACCCATATCACGGTCGGCGCGGTGTTCGGTGTCGGCTTTTACCGCGAATGGCACGCCGAGCGTCGGGCAAGGCTGCTCGGCATCGCCAAGGGCAAACCCGTAGCCCCCGAAGAACGACGCCGCCGCAAGCTGGTGCGGCGGTCCCACTTCATGACTGTCGTCGCGGCCTGGATGATTACAGTTCCGGCGGCGGCGGTCATCGCCGGCCTCGTTTTCCTGGCGATTTCCCGGGTCGCCGGGTGATCACCAGTTAGCTTGCCCTGCCGCGTAAAGACGCAGACGGTTCCGGGAGGCGCTGCGGCGAACACCCGCCATGAGCGCATTTTCCAAGCTGAATGCGAGGATCGGTATCGATCCAACCGCTGATCTATGCGCGTTTTCGGACGCCCGGTGCATCATCCAGACGCCTCCGGCTTGACATGCTGGTCATGCCCTCGCTCGGCATGGTTCGCCGAACGATAGAGGAACAGCTCTTTCGCAAACCGCTGCGCCGTTATGTTAACGCCTACGTCGCTGCCTTCCGCCCCTGGTCCGGTGCGCTGCTCTGCAGTGGAACTCGGCCCGGTCTATTGCGACGTCGCCGTGCGGCGGTGGGAGATGGCGACGGGGCGCGCGGCCCACCGGATCACCACACAGGCGGAGGGCAGGAAGTCCGCGCGCCGGTCGAGGAAGGGGGCATGACGCAGTCGCGCCGCATGTCGCTGATCGGGGCCGTCACTATTGTCGCTGTGGGTTACGCGCTGGCCGTCGTCATGCAGATCGTGGTGTTCCCGTGGTTCGACCTGCACTCCAGCCTCGGCGAGAATCTGGCACGGGGCGGGATCTTCACCGCGATCTCCCTGATCCGCGGCTACGCCCTGCGCAGGCTGTTCGAACACTGGCGCTGAACTGCCGCGCCGACTCGGACGTGTTTATTCCGGCCCGCACCTTGTAATCACGCTGGCGGATGGGCACTTGAGTAAGGCAAGGCATCTTCTTTCGACCTTCTGTCTCCTCACGGCTTCAGTTGCGACTCTGACGACACTGAGCCAGGCCACCGCGATCATGTGGGTGGCATATAATGAGGAGACACCACGATGGCCAATGGCACCGTGAAATGGTTCAACGCCACCAAGGGTTTCGGTTTCATTCAACCCGCGCATGGGTCGAAGGACGTGTTCGTCCATGTGACCGCGCTGGAGCGCGCCGGAATCCGCCAGCTGGATGACGGCCAAGCCGTGACGTTCGACATGGAAACCGACCGCAACGGTCGTGAATCTGCGACGAATCTCGTCCTCGCCTGAACCTGACTCAGGCAGACGTGACGATTGGAGCGGGGGTGACGAAAGTCGCCCCCGCTCTTTCTTGTGCGTGTCACTGCGGCGGAAGGCGGTAGCACATCCTCCAGCCCTCGACCTTCTCTGAAATGACCGGCAGGCCGAGCTTCTTCTTGAGCGCCCCTGGATCATGTCCCTCGCGGTGTGAGCTTGCCACCCCGTCGCCTCGACGATCTCGGCGATGGATGCTCCCTCGGGGCGCTGCAGCAGCGCGATGATCTGCGCCTGCTTTGTGCCGGCGCGGATGGTCCCGGGCTTTGGCGCGTCGGTCGTAGGCGCGGGTTCCGCATCCGGTTGTGGCTTCGGCTTCCGCGCGCCGGCGACGGCGCTGGCCGCCACCGGCTCTATTCCGATGGCCTCCAGCCCGGCCTCTGTGGCGATCAGCGTGGTGCCATGGCCATCGCCGGTCTCGCGCCAGAGCGGCTCGCCGCGGCGGAGGTCGGCATCGACCTCTTCCAGCCAGCCGCGTGCGATCATCGCGGTGACGGCCTTTTGCGCAGCGGCGCCGTGCAGGCCTTCGGGCAGCGGCATCGCCAGATTGCCGGGGTGCGTGGTCGCGCGGCTAAGGATGGTGTCGGTGAGCTTGGGCATGGGGCGTCTCCGTGATCAGGGCCGCGATCTGCCGCTCTATGCCCGCCAGATGATGGACGCCGAGGGCCGCTGGATCGACCTGATGACCGAGGCCTCGATCCTGCCGGTGAACAAGCGCCCACGCCTGGCCATCCTTGATGACAGCGCGCATGTCCGCAGCGCTATCGGGCGCTATGTCGGAACCTATGCCTGGCCGGACCGGCCCTTCGAGATCCGCTGGAAAGGGCTGTCCCTGCCCTACCGGATCTTCGAGCTGGCGCGGCAGCGCGTCAACAACGCGGCGATTACCGAGAACAAGCGTCCTGGGGATGTGCTGACCTTCATGAAGGCACAGCAGTAGGCCGATGCTCCTGCAGGTTGGGCCGGTCGGCAAGCATCGAACGTGCTACACTTCGACCGGCAAGCGTGGCGGGGGCGAAAGGCTGGGTCCAGCGTCGTGCCGAACGGCGCGCGGCGGAGACATAAACAATGGCACCATCACCAGATTGGCCGCTTCAGCCCTTTCCGCCGGCCGTCTCGCCGGTTCCGAGACCAGCGTCGCATCGCAGACCAACCGCTCGCGCTTACGGCCCTTAACGGAGAGAGCGGGCCGAGGCCGGCTCAGTGGTGCCCCGCGACAGTTCTACTTTGTGCGCCAGGCGTCAGATTAACGCTGTATCTTCTCCCATGCGGAATGCGCAAATGTGCGATTATCGGGGTTGGGAGATTATTTTCGCCTGGGCCCTAGACGACTGGTCTATTCGACACTATATCCCGGTCCATGAAAGATGATCGACATAACACTGGCGTCAGGGAACACATCCTTGCAACCGCGCAGGCCATCAT